>NZ_LROR01000089.1:0-75870 GCF_001675205.1 Clostridium coskatii
TTATCATGCAGTCAAGGGTGGCGGTTCTAACAATCAAACCTTATTTTAGAAAAAATTCACAATCACCTAAGCTCTTACAAGCATATTTTTTGGAGTTATTTTTTTCATAGCTCACTTTACACTATCTAAAAAAGAACTTGGTGTATTCGGGTAGATAAGTGAGCATTAGGAAGAGCATAAAGTTTAAATAACAGAGAACAAATGATGAAAACTTTCAGTTTAGCTGAAAATCAACAATATTTGATATTTGAACTTTATTATTTGTAAATAGTAGGGGGTTAAATGATATGAGTATTAAAGAAGTTAATATGGACATTGACTCTAGGTTAAGTAAGCTTGTTTTCTTGGCAATCACATTAATTGCTACACCAATTCATGAATTTGGACATTTTATAGGTTTTGAGTTAAGTGGAATATCTGCGAAATTCGTTTTTAGTTATACAGAGCCTAAAAATGGTTTGGAAAACTTATGGGGATGTCTTGGAGGACCAGCAATTAATTTAATATTGGCGGTAATTGGATGCATTATTGTCTATATCTTTAGAAATAGGGAAAAAGTGTATATAGGTATGTATTTTGCTATAACTATGTGCCTTACAAGGTTAATTGCATATCTATTATTTATAATTATCAATCCTTACAATATGTTTCCAATTAATGATGAAGGTTTGATTGCAAAATTTTTGAATGTACCAATATGGCAGGTATATGGCTTTTTTATAGCTGCATTTATTTTTTTATTATTAATTTTAAGATCAATAAAAAAGGATTATTTTTATAAGTGTTTTAAATATGCTTTCGCATTTTACTTCTTTATAGATATATTATTTGCAATTAGAATTTATTAAAAAAGAGGTGATATATATGAAAGATTATGATAACTTTTTACTTCCTGTTGACTCCCTTGAAAAGGCAAAAGATTATTATGGAAATGTTCTAGGGCTAGATGCTAAATTTGACTTCTCCAATATGGGTATGACAGCCTATAAAGTTGGACAGCAGGAACCGGCCATAATTTTAAAAGACAAATCAAAATTCCCGGATACAAAACCAATTATATGGTTTGTGGTGGATGATGTAAAGGCAGAATATGAAAAATTAAAAGCCAAAGGAGTAAAATTTCTATCGGAACCTTTTGAAATCAAAACGAGAATTACCGTTGAATTTGAATATCCCTTTGGAAATAGACTGGGCATTACGGATTATACAAAAGTTGCAGACAATAAATGAGTTTAAATAGCCTGAAGTTATGATAAATAGCTTCAGGTTTATTTTTTCAGCATCAATTAGAGCATTAGAAAATAATGCTCATGCCTTTTTCTTTAAACTCATTTAGAGTATTTATATGTTCGGTTTCATCCACGTATCCAAGGCCATTTGCAAGAATAGTCACGTTGAATCCATTTTTCACGAGATCAAGTATCGTTTCTTTAACACAGTATTCGCTGGCAATTCCACATATTATAATGTTTTTGTCAAGTACCTCGTGAAGTCTTTTATTTTTAATATTTAGTGCATTGTAGGCTGAATACTCTTCAACATCATCGTTCATACCTTTTCTAAAAATAATTTCAGAATTTTGTGGAGATTTATTTTTATCCTTTATTCCAAGAGTGAATTTTTCAGAAAGTAAAGCTCCTTCAGTGCCTTCTACACAGTGAATGGGCCACATTCCACCATTTTTTTGAAATGACTTATTTGTCATTTCGTGAGAGTCACATGAATAGAATACATTAAGATCAGGATTTTTACTTATAAAATCTATAATATGCAGTATAGCATTTTCTGAATTTTTACATGCAAGACTGCCAGTTATAAAATCATTTTGACAATCGATTACTAATAAAGATTTTTTACTCATAATATTTACCTCCAATTAATGTTTAATTATTACCAATCTACTGTTTAATTATAAGTTCATCAAATTTATTTTGCTCAATTTGAGGTTTATTGATCAAAATAAATATGTAAAATGTACAATTTTCTTCAAATTTCATAGCTTTTAGTTTAAAATTGGGTTGTATTTACTTATAATACATTATTATATTTTGGAATACTGCTTTTTTAGTAGTTGTATTTTTATAGGAGTGGGGCTTATTTCCCATAAATTTAATAGAATTTCCTTTTTGCAGTGTAAAACTATTGTCATTTATGATTAACTCCATTGTACCTTCTGTAACAATAATATATTCTTCAACATCATCATTATGTGGGGTAGATGCGTGGTTACATCCTGGTTCTAATTCTATAGTAAATATCTCAAATCCTTTATTATTATCAAATGGAAATATTGAATATAATTTCATTCTATTGTTGTCTTCTAATAAGGGAACAATGTCATCTTGATGTATTACTTTTAAGTCATCCTCTTTTTCATTGATAAAGGATGAAAAAGATACTTTTAATCCAGTTGAGATTTTCCACAAAGTAGATACGGTTGGATTTGATAGACCTCTTTCTATTTGGCCTAACATCCCTTTGCTTACCCCGGTTAGCCTTGATACATCATCCAAACTTAAGTTTCTTCTAAGACGTATATTTTTAAGCTTAGTGCCTATAATTAAATTCAAATTTTTCATGAGTTTAACTCCTTATATAGCGATTTTTACATTATAACATCTACAATTTTATAATAATTTTTGAATTAAGTAAAATATTATCAATAACATATTGTACAAAATAACATATATATGTATAATATATTGCATAGAAATTATAGATGGGAAGTAATAGTAGTGAAAAAAGCAATTATACTGGGAATAACAGCTTCATTCTTTTTTGCCTTTACTTTTGTGCTTAATCAACAAATGAATTTTCATGGTGGAAGTTGGATATGGAGTTCTTCATTAAGATACATTTTCACCCTTCCAATTTTATTTGTTATCATGATTGTTAAAAATGAGTTATCTGAAGTGGTAAGTGATATAATAAAAAGACCTATGAAGTGGATTGTCTGGAGTACAGTAGGATTTGGATTATTTTATGCACCTTTAAGTTTTGCTTCAATATATGGTCCTTCATGGTTAGTTGCTGGAACATGGCAAATAACAATAATTGCAGGGGGTCTTCTTTCTCCTTTATTTTTTAAAGCTGTAAAAAGGGATAATAAAGTTTTTAAAGTAAGAAATAAAATTCCTAAAAAAGTGTTATCCATTTCGCTGCTAATTTTATTTGGAATATTTTTAATGCAGTTTCAGCAGATACAGGAAATATCCAGTATAAAACCTTTGATAGGAATTATTCCTGTAATTATAGCAGCTTTTTCATATCCTTTAGGCAATCGAAAGATGATAGAAGTCTGTGAAAACAAATTTACCACATTTCAAAGAGTATTTGGTATGACTTTGTGCAGTATGCCTTTTTGGATAATATTGTCCATATGTGGTCTTATGTCTGTAGGGGTACCAAGTAGGGGACAGGCAGTACAGTCTCTTGTAGTTGCCATTTGCTCCGGAATTATTGCTACGATACTGTTCTTTAAAGCAACGGATATAGTTAGCAGTGATACGCGTAAGTTGGCGGCAGTGGAATGTACCCAATCAGGTGAAGTTATATTTACTCTTTTAGGGGGAGTGTTTGTGTTTCATGATAAAATACCAACGGGAGTTGACTTAATTGGAATACTGCTTATTGTTATTGGTATGATTTTAAATAGCTGTATTGTTGACAAGAGAGAAGAAAAGAAAGAAGCCTATGAAGATATAGTGTAATTTAATTCATTTTTCATGCCTTTGTCATGAAGAATTTGGTGTAATTTCTTGACAGTACCAATTTTAGGTGATAAACTGAATATATAAAAATTTGGAAAACGTTTGTTTCACATTTTAATTAAAAATTAATATTTTTGTCACTCTGAAGCGAAGGTGTCCTGAGATAAAGAGCGGGCAGTAAGAAATTAATATATTATGTGTTGCTTATCTGAACTTAGTGGGAGAAACAAACTTCACTAAGTAAGATTAATTGATATATTATGACCGCATTTAAGCTCTTCCCAAACTCGGGAGGAGTTTTTTTACATAAGAAGATAAAAATGAAATACCATAGGGGGTTAAAAAATGCTGAAAATAGCTATATACGGAAAAGGCGGTATTGGGAAATCTACAATTACCAGTAATTTGTCAGCAGCCTTTGCCAAGCTTGGGAAGAAAGTTATTCAGATAGGATGTGATCCTAAAGCAGATTCCAATAGCAATTTGCTTGGAGGAAAAACATTAATGCCTGTAATGAATTATATGAGAGAATTTGATGCAGATCCAGAAAAAATTGAAGATATTTCAAAAGTAGGTTTTGGCGGCGTTCTGTGTATAGAGACCGGCGGCCCTACACCAGGACTTGGTTGTGCAGGTAGAGGAATTATTACTACATTTAATTTATTAGAGGATTTAAATCTTTTTGAAGAATATAAGCCAGATGTTGTACTTTATGATGTTTTAGGCGATGTAGTTTGCGGTGGATTTGCAGCACCTATTCGTGAAGGATATGCTGAAAAAGTACTTATTGTTACTTCTGGTGAAAAAATGGCCCTCTATGCAGCAAATAATATAAATAGTGCAGTTAAAAATTTTGCAGATAGAGGTTATGCAAAGGTGTTTGGTATCGTATTCAATCATAGAAATATTGAAAATGAAGAAGAAAAAGTAAAAGATTTTGCCAGCAAGGAACATCTTCCTATTGTAGGTGATATCCCAAGAGACAATAATATCAATCATTTTGAGGAGATGGGGAAAACAGTTATTGAAGGAGATCCTAACCTTCCAATAAGTAATTGCTTTTTCAACTTAGCCAAATTATTGATTAAAAGTGAGGAAATGAAATGAAAAAAGAGTCATATTATATTACAGCAGAAAACTTAGCCGCAGTAGGCAAAGATAATATTCCTGCAGAACTTATTTCAAATACCCATTTGATTTACAGTTCACCAGCAACTCTTTCTTTTAATTCACCTGGTGCGCAGGGGTTTGGAGTTAAGCGTGCAGGACTAGCAATACCAGGGTCAGTTATGCTTTTAGTAGCTCCAGGATGCTGCGGCAGGAATACGACAACATTAAGTGAGCAGGGTGGATACAGTGAGAGAATGTTCTACTTGGTAATGGATGAAACTGATATTGTTACTGGAGCCCATTTGAAGAATATTCCACGGGCAGTTGAAGAGATTTGTAAGTGTACACCAAGTATGCCGTCAGTGGTTATGATTTGTATTACATGTGTTGATGCACTCCTCGGAACAGACATGGAGCGTGTTTGCAGAAAAGCTATGGATAAGGTAAATATTCCTGTTCTTCCCTGTTATATGTATGCATTAACAAGAGAAGGTCGTAAGCCTCCTATGGTACATGTAAGGCAGTCCATTTATTCACTTCTTAAACCAATGGAAAAAAAGCTGGATACAGTTAATATACTGGGATATTTTGCTCCACTTATGGAAAACTCAGAACTATATGATTTGCTGCACCATATTGGCATGAAGAAAATAAATGAGATCTCCCGCTGTAAAGATTTTGATGAATATATGCATATGGGAGAGGCAAATTTTAATCTTGTATTGAATCCAGAAGCAAGATTTGCAGCAGATGATATTATGAAACGACTGAATATTCCATCAGCAGAGCTTGTACGACTGTATCAGATAGATAAAGTACAAAGTCAATACAAAATTTTCACCAGTGCTCTTGGTACAAGCTTTGATGATCAAAAATATTATGATGAAGCAAAAAAGGCCATAGATGAATTAAAAGCTGCTTATCCTGATATAACCTTTGCAGTAGGTGAAGCAATGAATGCTAATTCTTTTGAACTCTCCTTGGCACTTTTAAGATATGGATTTAAAGTAGCTGAAATATATGCTAGTCTTACGGCTGAAGACTTTGTTTATATCAGAAAAGTTGCAAAATTGAGTCCTAAGACTAAGATTTATTCCAATCTTGAACCTACCATGATTTATTATGACTGCAGTGAAGAAAAGATTGATATAACCATTGGCAAGGATGCAGAGTACTACCACCCTGATTGTGTAAATGTACCTTGGAATGAGGACATGCAGCCCTTTGGGTATGCTGGCGTAAAAAAATTATTTGAGGAATTGAAACATTCGTTGGATTGTTTTGGTAAGGAGGCATAGATGAAAGGATTAAGAAAATACATACCACCTTTTGCACCAGATCAGTCTGGTGCAGCATCTGTTCTTTATAAGCTTGGGGGAATTATAGTTATCTGTGATGCAGGGGGATGTGCTGGTAACGTATGTGGATTCGATGAGCCTAGATGGAATGCAGAAAAAAGTGCCATTTTCAGTGCTGGTCTTCGTGATATGGATGCTATACTGGGGCGCGATGACAGGCTTGTGGCAAAACTTGCAGATGCTGCTAAAAAAGTGGAAGCAAAATTTGCAGCAATTATCGGAACTCCGGTACCTTCAGTTATTGCTACTGATTACAAAGCAATAAAGAAAATGTCAGAAAAGAAACTTGATGTACCGGTCATTACCATAGAAACTACGGGTATGGAATTATATGATATAGGGGCTGAAAAGGCTTATCTTAAGATGTTTGAGACCTTTGCAAAGGATGGCCTCACAGTAGATGAAGAAAGTATTGGTGTAATTGGTACAATCCCACTTGATGTAAGTGATTTAAAGGCAGCAGATAAAATAGAAATGACACTAAAATCTGAGGGCTTCAAAAATGTTTACTGCTACGGAATGGAATCGGATTTGTCAAAGGTAGAGGCTGCAGGGAGTGTATTTAAAAATATAGTAGTATCACCTGCTGGATTAAAGGCTGCACAGTATTTAAAAGAGAGATTTGGAACACCTTATGAAATTTATTATCCGCTGGTAGGAGATATGTTACAGGATGAGATGAAAGGACAGTTTAAAAGTTTTGAGGGTAAAAAAGTTTTAGTAATACATCAGCAGGTTATAGCAAATTCTATCAGAGATAAAATAAATGAAAATGTGAATTCAGACATAACAGTTGCTTCCTGGTTTATGTTAAAGGACGAGCTTAAAGAAGCAAAGGATATTTCTCTTACAGAAGAGGACCAGTTTGTAGAACTTATAGAACAAGGAAATTACGATGTAATTGTATGTGATAATATATTGAAACGTGCAATACCTAACTTCAAGGGAAGGTATGTGGGCACACCACATTTTGCAGTTTCAGGAAAGATGTGTATGATATGAAAGATTATAAAACTTTATCTATTAGAGTCTATGGTATTGTGCAGGGAGTTGGATTTAGACCTACAGTAAGCCGTCATGCAGATAAAAATCATATACGGGGAAGTGTATGCAATAAAGGACCTTATGTGGAAATATGGGCTCAAGGTAGTGAAAGTGAATTAGAGGGTTTTTTGTACGATTTAGAACACAATCCTCCAAAACGTTCATCAATATTAAAAATTGATGTGCATAAAGAGGAAGAGTCAGAAAAATTTCAGGACTTTGAAATTATTGAAAGTGAACATGTACAAGGTGAGATTTTTGTATCTCCTGATATTGCCATCTGTCCAGAGTGTAAAAGAGAACTTTTTGATAAGAATAACAGACGATATCTTCATCCCTTTATAAACTGTACGTGCTGCGGACCAAGACTTACTATTTTAGATTCCATGCCTTATGATCGTGTACGTACCAGCATGGGTGAATTTCCAATGTGTCCGGAGTGTGAATATGAATATACTCATGCAGAAACTCGAAGATATGATGCGCAGCCGGTATGCTGCAATGAATGCGGCCCGGAGGTTTACTTAATTGGAAGAGGCGAGCGGGGCAGGACTGCAATTACTTATACAAGACAAGTAATCCATGATGGAGGGATTGCAGCTATAAAGGGAATTGGAGGTTTCCATCTTTGCTGTGATGCCACAAATCAGGAAGCTGTAGAGAGGCTTAGAAAATTAAAGACAAGACCTGCAAAGCCCTTTGCAGTTATGATGCGGGACATGGAAACTGTAGAACGTGAATGTGAAGTTACAAAAGTTCAAAAAGAAGTACTGGATGGTCATCAGAAACCAATTATACTTCTGAAAAGAAAGCAAAGCAAAATGGTGTGTGATGCTGTGGCACCTGATAATCCAAAGATTGGAGTTATGCTTCCCTATGCTCCTGTTCAACTTTTGATATTTACATATGATGATGATATAGTTATGCCGGATTGCCTGGTTATGACAAGTGGTAATACATCAGGTGCACCAATATGTAGAGATGACAATGATGCAATAACAGAATTATCAAAGATGTGTGATGTTATTTTATCACATAACAGAATGATTCGTATTCGTGCAGATGACTCGGTTATGGATTTCTTTGAAGAAAAACCTTATATGATAAGGCGTTCCAGAGGATATGCGCCGCTTCCGTTTATGGTTTCAAACGGATTTAAAGGGGAAGTACTGGCAGTTGGTGGTGAACTCAAGAATACTTTTTGTATAGGCAAAAATGATTTGTTTTATCAGTCTCCATATGTTGGTGACATGGAAGATTTGAGAACAGTAAAAGCATTGAAAGAGTCTATTACAAGATTGGAAACTCTGCTTGAGACGACGCCAACAATTGTGGCATGTGACATGCATCCAAAGTATAATACTACGTGCATTGCACAGGAAATTGGAATTCCCGTATTTCAGGTTCAACATCATTATGCACATATTCTATCTTGTATGGCTGAAAATGATTATTCTGATCCAGTTATAGGCGTTTCATTTGATGGAACGGGATATGGAACAGATGCAACCATTTGGGGTGGAGAGCTATTAGAAGTTACTTATGATGGATTTGAAAGGCTTGGCAGCATAAAACCTTTTGTTCAGATTGGTGGTGACATGTCAGCTAAAGAGGGCTGGAGAATTGCGGTATCCATGATTTACAGTATATACAAAGATAAAGAAAAAGCAGCTGAAGTTGTAAGACAGCTTAAATTATGTGATGAGAAGAACTGCGATGTTCAGTTTATGATGGCTGACAACAAAATAAACAGCATAACATCTACAAGTGCAGGGCGTTTGTTTGATGCTGTAAGTGCTATCTTGAATATCAGAAAACAATCATCTTTTGAAGGGGAAGCTTCTACTACCCTTGAATTTGCAGCAGAGGCTTATGAAGAAAAACATGCAGACCATAATAGTGGCAGCAAAATTACTGATGAGGATAGTATTGAACTTTCAAATCTTGTTTATGAGAATTCAAATGGACAGCTAATTTTGGCAACAGATGTTTTAGTAAAGAAAATCATAGAGGAAACTTTAGCTGGGAAAGATGCAGCGATGCTTGCTTACTTTTTCCATGAAAAATTGTCAGATATGATTGCAGCTGGATGTATACAAGCTTCTAGAAACACTGGAATCAAAACTATAGCATTAAGCGGAGGAGTATATCAAAACCAGTTATTATTAAAAATGAGCCTAGACCGTTTGAGAAAACTTGGATTTAAAGTTTTAATTCATAGTTTGTTGCCGCCAAATGATGGTGGAATAGCACTAGGTCAGGCAGTAGCAGCAATGGAACATATAAATAAATTAAAAAAAGGGGAGGAGAATAACTATGTGTATAGGTTTACCAGCAAGAGTTGTAAAGGTTAAAGAAGGAATGGCTCTAATTGATGCTTCAGGAGCAAAAAGAAAGGTATCTGCAGAATTAATCGATGAATTGGAACCAGGCGATTATGTTATGGTTCATGCAGGAATCGCCATTTCAAAAATTACAAACGATGATCAGAGTGAAACAGATAAAATCATGGAGGAATTATAATGGCTGAGAACATAAAAAAAACTGCAAAGGAGATTATTGAATCCTATGATGGACCAAAGATCCGTATTATGGAGGTTTGCGGAACGCATACCCATGAGATATTCAGACTTGGAATCAGAAATATAATACCAGAAAATATTGAACTCATATCAGGACCAGGATGTCCGGTTTGTGTTACACCAGTTGGCTTTATTGATGAAGCTATTATGCTGGCCCTTGACCATAATGCTACCATATGTACCTTTGGAGATTTAGTAAGAGTGCCTGGTTCAGAAATGAACCTTGCTGGAGCCAGATCAAAAGGCGCCAAAGTTCAAATAGTATATTCACCTATTGATGCTTATGAGTATGCTAGAGACCACCTTGATGAGCAGGTAGTATTCTTATCAGTAGGATTTGAGACAACCACACCTGCCAGCTGTCTGGCTGTAAAAAAGGCAAAAGGTGCAGAACTTAAGAATTTTGCATTACTTACGGCAAACAAAACCATGCCGGGAGTATACAAAACACTAAAAAATAGCGCAGATGCGTTTTTATATCCTGGCCATGTACATGCTATTACAGGTACGGAGTTATGTGAGTCTTTAGTTAACGAAGGCGTTAGTGGAGTAATAACAGGTTTTACTGCAAATGAAATTATGACAGCACTTGCTGTAGTAATCACAAAATTACAAGAAGGAGAAAGCTTTTTTAAAAACTGTTATCCGAGAGTTGTAACATATGAAGGCAGTAAAGCGGCTCAGACTATTGTATCTGAAGTCATGGAGGACTGCGATTCTGAGTGGAGAGGTCTTGGTGTTATCAAAAATTCAGGACTTAAATTGAAGGAAGCTTATAAAGAGTTTGATGCCAGAGACAAATTTCATTTAGGAAAAGTAGAGGGAAGAAGTAATTCGGCTTGCCGATGTGGTGATGTTTTGCAGGGAAAATGCAAGCCGTCGGATTGCAAAGTATTTGGCAAAGGGTGTACGCCACTACATCCTGTTGGAGCCTGTATGGTATCTAATGAAGGAGCATGTTCAGCATATTATCAGTATGGAGGAAAAATAAATGGATAAAACAGTTACACTAGCTCATGGAGCTGGAGGAAGACAAACATCAGAATTAATAGATCAGGTTTTTAGAGCTCATTTTTCGAATCCTGACCTGACAGCAGATGATGCTGCAGTATTGAACATTAACGGAGGAAAACTAGCTTTTACAACAGATGGATTTATTGTTTCTCCATCGGAATTTCCAGGTGGAAATATTGGTAAATTAAGCATTTGTGGTACAGTAAATGACTTATCCTGTATGGGAGCCA
This sequence comes from Clostridium coskatii, assembly GCF_001675205.1. Lineage (NCBI taxonomy): Bacteria > Bacillati > Bacillota > Clostridia > Eubacteriales > Clostridiaceae > Clostridium > Clostridium coskatii. Next base: position 11,049 of record NZ_LROR01000089.1, read on the forward strand.
AACCGCTGTATTTATCCTGTGCCTTTGTCATTGAAGAGGGCTTCCCAATGGATAAATTAGAGAAAATTGCAGCAGCCATGGAAAAGACTGCAAAGGAAGCAGGGGTTAAAATAGCCGCAGGAGATACAAAGGTTGCTGGAAAAGGGCAAGTTGATGGAGTATTTATAACAACAACAGGTATAGGACAGATTATGGATGATGCTAATACCTCTGGTTTTAATGCAAAACCAGGCGATGCGATTATTGTAACCGGTGATATAGGGCGACATGGATGTACTGTTTTACTGGCACGAGATGAGTTTGGAATTGAAGCAGATGTAACCAGTGATTGTGCACCATTATGGGGTACAGTAAAAGCTATGTTTGATACGTCAAAAGATATTCATGTAATCAGAGATGCTACACGTGGAGGTGTCGGTACGGTATTATATGAAATTGCCGAGCAGAGCAAAGTTGGAATTAGATTAGATTCAAAGAGTATACCGGTAGCAGATGGTGTAAAAGGTGTATGCGGCATGCTGGGACTAGAACCACTATATCTTGCATGTGAAGGAAGACTTGTAGTTTTTGCTCCAAAAGAAATTGCTCCAAAACTTGTGGATACATTACATAAAGGTAAATATTCAAAAGATGCAGCCATTATTGGTGAGGTCACTTGTGATATGCCGGGACGTGTTATTGTAAAAACAGAAATCGGTGCTGAAACATTGCTGCCACCTCCAGGAGGAGAATTGCTTCCAAGAATATGTTAATACAATAAAGCAAGAATATGTTAATACAATAAAGCAAGAATAGATAAATGTTGGTAAATTAAAACTCAACTTTCGGAGTTTAAAAACTTTGCGAAGCAAAGCTTCGCAAGTTAAGAATTAATAATTAAGAATTAATAGTGAAGGATGATTTTTAGCTATCGCAAAAAATCTTTAAATTTACACAGGTCAGTGTTTAGTAATGTTTTGCTTTAGCAAAACGAACTTTCAAAAATTTAATTAAAGATTTTTTGTAGTGTAACGGAAAAAAATCCACATTAACTATTAATTCTTCATTCTTAACTATTAACTAAAAAAATTACGTCGTGATTTTTTTATATTAAGTCAAATCTTGTATATGAGAAATTTGAGTTAGAGTATGGAGGAAACACATTATGATAAAAATTGCAGTGTATGGAAAAGGCGGTATTGGAAAATCTACAACAGTTTCTAACATATCAGCTGCACTTTCTGATAAAGGAATAAAAGTTATGCAGATAGGATGCGACCCTAAAGCTGATTCTACAGTTTCACTTCATGACAAAACAAATATGAATACGGTGCTTGAACTTGTAAGGGAAAAGAAGAATAATTTTGATTTAGAAGATATGGTTACTGTTGGGTACAATGGCGTCATATGTGTAGAAGCAGGTGGACCTAATCCGGGCCTTGGATGTGCAGGCAGGGGAATTATAGCAGCACTTGAAAAATTGAAGGAAAAAGGTGCGTATGAGGTATATAAACCAGATGTGGTAATATATGATGTATTGGGTGATGTAGTATGTGGAGGATTTTCTATGCCAATGCGTAAGGGCTACGCAGACAAAGTATTTATTATAACCTCAGGTGAAAACATGGCGATTCATGCAGCTGCCAATATTGCAATGGCCATAGAAAACTTTAAAAATAGAGGTTATGCTGGCCTTGGAGGTCTTATTCTTAACAGAAAAGATGTGAAGAATGAATACGAAAAAGTAAGCGAATTGGCAGAGGATATTCATTCAGAAATAGTTGGTACCTTGGACAGAAGTGAGGTCGTTCAGGAAGCAGAAACTTTGAACAAGACGGTAATAGAAGCATTTCCTGAAAGTGATATGGCAAAACAGTATAGAAAGCTGGCAGAGATCATCATGAGGATATGTGGAAAGGAGATATCATGCTTATAAATGTATCTGGACACGTTGAGGCAGGTACCTGTACTTTAATAAAAGATGCTGCATTTCCTGAGCCATTTGTATCTGGCCTGCAATATAACGCTCCTGCTAGGGGAGTATGGAATATAGTTCATGTTGGAATGCTTATTCCAAAGTCGCATCAGATATATGTATGTGCAGCAAACTGTTTAAGAGGAGTTGTTCTTACAGCAGCAGAAATGGGCACATTGGACAGATTCTCAACTATAGCTGTGCAGGAAAATAATGTGCTTGAAGGTGATATGGAGGAACTTATCATTGAGGGTGTATCAGATATACTCAGTAAACTTCCACAAAAACCTCCAGCAGTTCTAATATTTACTGCCTGCATACATTATTTTATGGGATGTGATTTGGAGCTAGTTTACACAGAATTACGAAAAAGATATCCGGATGTGGCTTTCACGGATTGTTATATGGATCCAATTATGAGAAAAAGCGGCCTGACTCCGGATGAGAAAATGAAACGTCAATTATACAGCATCCTTCAACCAATGGAAATTAACAAAAAAAGCATTAATATCATTGGTAACAATATTCCTACGGATGAAAGCAGTGAACTTATACGGACCATTCGTGAAAATGGATATGAACTGAAAGATATTACTTTTTGCAAAACCTATGATGAATATCTTAATATGGCTGAAAGCTGTGCAAACATATCCTATCTGCCTGTTGCAATACCAGGTGGAGATTATTTGCAAGACAAATTAGGACAGAAGCACCTGCATTTGCCTTTATGTTATGGATTTGATGAAATAACAAAAAATTTGAATACATTGAGCGAGTATTTAGGATTACCAAAAAAAGAATATGCAGATGAAAAGTCAGCAGCTTTAAATGCTTTGAAAGAAGCAAAAAAAGTCATTGGTGGTGCAAAGATCTCCATAGATTATACAGCTGTTCCAAGACCTTGTGGACTTGCACGATTGCTTGTACAAAATGGATTTAATGTGGATAGGCTGTATGTAGATTCATTTACAAAATGGGACAAGACAGATTTTGACTGGCTTGTAAAAAACAAACCTGAGATTAAAGTGTATGCTACAGTACATGCAAAGATGGGTGTTCTGGATAGAAAATGTAGTGAAAAGAGTCTTGCAATAGGACAAAAGGCTGCTTATTTTACAGGAAGTGAATACTTTGTAAATATAGTAGAAGGCGGCGGCATGTATGGCTTTGATGGAATTGTGAGACTTGCTGGACTTATGAAAGAAGCTTTTACATGTCCTAAAGATGTACGAAAGCTTATACAAATCAAAGGATGGAGGTGTAATTGCTGCTTATGAAACAGGCATCAGCATTTATTTCAACATATACGGCAGATGTATCAGGTGTTTGTTCCGCACTATATGAATTAGGCGGGATGACTGTAATGCATGATGCATCAGGGTGCAATTCAACATATACTACTCATGACGAACCACGCTGGTATGATATGGACAGCATGATCTATATTACAGGCCTTTCTGAAATGGAAGCTATCATGGGTGATGATGAAAAATTAATACATGATATTGTGGCAGCTGCAAATGAGTTACATCCTAAGTTTATAGCTATTGCAGGTACACCTATTCCAATGATGATAGGCACAGATTTTCCAGCTATTGCAGAAGTGATTGAAAATGAAACTAAAATTCCTACGTTTGCTATCGAAACAAATGGAATGCACTCTTACATATGTGGAGCAGGACAAGCTCTTGCTGAAATAGTAAAACGATTTACCCTAACTGGTATGCCTAAAAAAACCAAAAGTGTAAATGTACTTGGAGCTACTCCCCTGGATTATTCAGTAAACAGCAGTGTAGATAGCATTAAAAGACGATTAGCTGAAGCTGGTTTTCAAGTTTTATCTGTATGGGCAATGGAAAGTACATTGGAGCAAATGAAACAAGCTGGAGCTGCAGAAGTAAACTTAGTTGTTTCTTCTACTGGACTTTTAGCAGCAAAAGAATTACAGAAGAAGTTTGGAACACCATATGTTGTAGGCGTTCCAATGGGAGATCAGTTTGCAGATGTAGTAATGAAATCACTGGATAGGGCAATTAGTACAGGAAAATCCCAAATTGCATATGATAAACGAGCTATGTGTGGTGGTGACACAGTTATTATTGGAGAAAGCATTTATTCTGAATCATTAGCTGCGGCACTTGCACTCGAAAAAAATATGAGAGCTAAAATATTATGTCCTTTGGAAACAGAAGCTGATTTGTTATTACCAGAAGATATTTTGGCAGAAGATGAAGATAGTATAATGCTGCATTTGCAAAATACTGCAGTTGTGATTGCAGACCCTATTTATCGCAGGATTATTCAGCCTGGTACTAAATTTATATCACTTCCACATGAAGCTTTTTCAGGAAGAATTTATAGAAAAGATATTCCAAATTTAATTGATAACATAGATATAATAAAGTGAATTAAAAGAGAATATTGTAAATGAAACCCACGACAGATGTAGTGGGTTTTTACTGTTCTCAACGGTTAATGAGTTGCTTAACAACCTTTATGGATTAATTAGAAAAGTTATCTTTAAAAATTAGATAATGTGAGGTACTATGGAAAATGATAAATAGTGAACAAGATGAGAGGTATAGAAAAAATATGAAAAGAGAAAGGTTATTGAAGAATATCAGTGTACAAATAGAAAAAGGAAGCCATATTATTGGTGTAGCAACAGGTACGGGAATGACGGCAAAATATGTAGAAAAAGGTGGAGCTGATTTTATCTTGATGTTAAATTCTGGTAGGTTTCGGCAGATGGGGAGAAGTTCATTAGCGGGATTTCTACCATTCTGTAATAGCAATGATATGGTAATGGATTTTGCTTCAAAAGAAATAATACCATTAGTAAAAGATATGCCTATTATTTTTGGATTTAATGCAACTGATCCTACAAAAAATATGGAAAATTACATAGATAAAATAAAAAGTATGGGCTTTTCTGGTATTAATAATTATCCTACAGTCGGATTGATAGACAATCAATTCAGCGAAGCACTTGAAGAAGATGGATGTAATTATTTAACCGAGGTAGAAGCAATAAGAATAGCTCATAGGAAAAACATGTTTACAGTTGCATTTGTATTTAACGAAATACAAGCAGAGCAAATGATTAATGCTGGAGCTGATGTTATTTGTGTACATTTGGGCTTAACAGGAGGGGGATTATTAGGAGCAAAAAAAGTTTTTTCACTAGAAGCTGCAAAGGTTAAGGCAGCTAAGATATTTAATAAATGCAATGAGTTAAAACCAAGTGTAATTAAATTAATATATGGCGGACCTGTAAAAACACCAATTGATGTTCAATATATGTATAGTAATAATGAAGATTTAATGGGATATGTAGGTGGCTCGGCATTTGAGAGAATTCCATCAGAAAAGTCTATTACAAATATAACAAAGGCTTTCAAATCATCAGCTAAACTTAATGAAGATGATTTAATGGTTAAGATGCTAGATGGAATTACAAAGCATTATAATTATGTTGAATTTGTTAAAGAATATGTTGTTCAAAATTACATGAATGATATTTCATTTTTAGATTTGGCTAAAGTAGCCCATGTATCTAGAGGTTACTTAAGCAGTTTGTTTAAAAAAGAAGTAGGTTGTAGTTTCCCAGAATATCTAGTTAAATTTCGTATAAATAAAGCAGCGGAGATTATAATCAAAAAGAATATCCAATTATCCCACCTGGCAGCATTGGTTGGTTATAAGGATTATGCACAGTTTAGTAAAATGTTTAAAAAATATAAAGGTTGTTCTCCTAAACAATATAAATTAAAAAAATATGACATAAGCACAAAAACATAGTACATAATAACGTTTACGCAGAGACATAAAAAAAGTATGATTATTTTGTAGTTAATCATACTTTTTTTATGAGAACGTTCTTCAAAATATTTTCCTAATAGTGTACATATTAGGAAAGGATAAAGTTGTAGAGGAGGCTAAGTAATTGAAAACTATTGCTATTGCAGGAACATTTGACACAAAAGGTTCTGAATATTCATACGCAAAAGAATTGATTGAAAATTTGGGATTAGGTACTTTTACTATTCATACAGGTGTATTTGAGCCAACTTTTGAACCAGACGTGTCAAATAGTGAGGTAGCCAAGGCAGCAGGTGCAGATTTAAAAGATATAGTTGCTAAAAAAGATAGGGCATGGGCAACAGAAGTATTATCAAAGGGTATGGAAAAATTAGTACCTGAATTATATAAGCAGGGTAAATTTGATGGTATTATTTCCTTTGGGGGTTCTGGAGGAACTTCTTTAGCAACACCAGCTATGAGGGCATTACCTATAGGTGTACCAAAGGTTATGGTTTCAACAGTTGCTTCAGGAAATACGGAGCCTTATGTAGGTACTAGTGATATTGTCATGATGCCTTCTGTAGTAGATGTTGCAGGTCTTAACTCGATTTCAACAAAGATTTTTACAAATGCTGTATTTGCAATTGCAGGTATGGTTAAATTTGAAAATACAAAAGTTGTGGATAAAAAACCATTGGTTGCTGCAACTATGTTTGGTGTAACGACACCATGCATAACAGCTGCAAGAGAGTACCTTGAAAAAAGAGGATATGAAGTTCTTGTATTTCATGCAACAGGCATAGGTGGACGTTCAATGGAAGCTCTCATTGATGGAGGTTTTATTGAAGGCGTATTGGATCTTACAACTACTGAGTGGGCAGATGAAATTATCGGAGGGGTCTTAAATGCAGGACCTGATCGTTTAGAGGCAGCAAGCAGGAAGAGTATACCGCAAGTTGTATCTGTAGGTGCACTTGATATGTGTAACTTTGGCCCATATGATACAGTACCAGAGAAATTTAAGAAACGCAATTTGTATAAACATAACCCTACAGTAACACTTATGAGAACAAATATAGAGGAAAATAAAGCAATTGCTGAAAAATTAGTTGAAAAATTAAATTTAGCTAAAGAAAAAACAGCTTTGTTTATACCTCTAAAAGGAGTATCTGGCATTGATGTAGAAGGTCAACCTTTTTATGGTCCAGAAGAGGATAAGGTTTTATTTGATACATTAATAAATAACGTAAACAAAAATGCTGTAGAAATAATAGAGATGGATTGTGATATTAATGATGTGAAGTTTGCACAAGCTGCAGCTCAAAAGTTAATAGATATGATGGAAAAATAGTAAATTTAAATTATAGGAGGAATTATTTATGAATACAAAGACAAGAAGCGAAATTATTGCAGGTTTCAAGAAACAAGTTAAAAGTGGAAAAATATTAGTAGGAGTAGGAGCAGGAACAGGTATTACAGCTAAGAGCAGTGAGGCCGGTGGTGCTGATATGCTTATTATATATAACTCTGGAAGATATAGAATGGCAGGAAGGGGTTCTCTTGCAGGTTTATTATCCTATGGAGATGCTAATAAAATTGTAGTTGAAATGGGAGCAGAAGTACTTCCAGTTGTAAAAGATACTCCAGTGCTTGCTGGTGTTTGTGGAACTGATCCTTTTAGAGTTATGGATATATATTTAAAACAGTTAAAAGACCAAGGATTTAGTGGAGTTCAAAATTTTCCAACAGTAGGTTTAATTGATGGTGTATTTAGACAAAATCTAGAAGAAACAGGCATGGGATACGGACTTGAAGTTGAAATGATTAAAAAAGCACATGAATTGGATATGCTTACAACGCCATATGTCTTTGATCCAGAACAAGCAAAAGCAATGGCAGAAGCAGGAGCTGATATTTTAGTTGCACATATGGGTCTGACTACAAAAGGTACAATTGGTGCTAAAACAGCACTTACATTAGATGATTGTGTTGAGAAAATCGAGGCTATAATTAAAGCAGGCAGATCGGTCAATCCAGATATTATGGTAATTTGCCATGGTGGACCTATTGCAGAACCAGAAGATGCTGAATATGTAATTCAGAGAACAGAAGGAATAGATGGTTTCTTTGGAGCATCTAGTATTGAAAGACTTGCGGCTGAGAGAAGTATTAAAGAGCAGACAGAATCATTTAAATTAATAAAAAAATAATAATTTAAAGTATGGATTTATTTAAAGGCTAATCTTGTTTTTTATAGACTAGCCTTAATTTTTTCTGAGAATGTTTTTTCTGAAATCTATCTAAATATGTCAATATTATGTATACGTGTTAAAAGGGAGATGCACCAAATTAATTAGTATGCCACTTCTACTGTTATATTTATATATTTAACTCTCTTCTAGGTATCCTAAATTTTATACCTCTTTCTATTTCTTCTAAAGTTCTTTTATCCTTTGGATCTACAAATAGACAAGTACAGCCTTCTTCACCGGCCCTTCCTGTTCTACCGATACGATGTATATATGACTCTACATTTTCTGGAATATCATAATTATATATATGAGTAACTCCACTTATATCTAGTCCTCTAGCGGCCACATCTGTAGCTATCAAATACTGAATATCTGCATTCCTAAAAGATTTCATTATTCTTTCACGCTTTGATTGAGGGATATCACTATGAAGTTTTTTACAATTATATCCACGTTGGTATAGTGCAATTTCAAGGTCATCTACCCTTCTTTTAGTTCTGCAAAATATAATAGCCATAAATGGATTATCTTGATCCATAATATTACATAATGCATCTTGCTTTTTTCTATCAGTAGTTTCTATTACATATTGTTTAATATTATTAAGTGTAACTTTTTCTTTTTTAATGGAAACCACTAAAGGGTCAGTCATGTATCTATAAGCTAATTTTTTAACATCAGAATTCATAGTTGCAGAAAAACATAATGTTTGACGTTTTTTAGAGACTTCTTTTATAATATCTTCTACATCATTTTTAAATCCCATAAGAAGCATTTGATCTGCTTCATCTAATACCAATGTTTTTAATTTGCTAAGATCTATAGTCTTTCTATGGAGATGATCTAAAAGTCTACCTGGAGTTGCAATAATTAGATGAATGTTTCTCTTTAGTTTTTTTAATTGAGAACCTATATCTTTCCCGCCATATGCAGCTAAAATATTTATATCTTTAGCTTTTTTTAGTTTTAGAGCTTCTTCAGTTATTTGAATAGCAAGTTCTCTTGTAGGAGTTACAATCAGTGCTTGAGTTGAATTTATATTAGGTGATATATTTTCAAAAATAGGAAGTAAAAAAGCAAGAGTTTTTCCAGTACCCGTTTGTGCTTCAGCTATAACATCTTTTCCTTCTCTAATAAATTTGATGCTCTCTTGTTGAATTGATGTTGGTTTAGTAATTCCCATGTGTTTTAACTCATTTATTATATTTTCACTAAGTTCTAGTTCCTTAAAATCCATTTTTTCAGACCTTTCATTATTAATATGTATTTTTATTTAGTTAAGTGAATTAATAATAGCATATTACTGCAATTAATACTAATGTTGCCCTTAAGTTTTTACATTATGATAGTACAATGGTATATTTTTATATGGGAACTTATTATTTATACTTATATTTAACTTAATTTTGGCAGTCTAAAAACTTTATGAAGCAACTTTTGAGAGGACAATTGACAGATGACAAAGGACAATGAAGGGAAGTTTTCCTCCTTACGTCAGAAAACTAATTTATTTTTAAGCTTGTTTTGCTAAAGCAAAACATCGCTTAAGTAGGTATCTAAAATCTATGATTTTCAGATAATTACTTACTAAAAGAGTATCCATAAAAAACAAAAGAACATAAGTCTCTTTTAAATTGAAGATTTTTCGTAGCGTGGCGGAGAAAAATCATCCTTTACTGTCCTCTGTCAATTGTCCTCTGTCCTCTCAAAAATATTGTTTCGCAAAGTTTTTATATTAAGTCAAAATTTTATATGTTCGAAAGTTGAGTTATACAAATTTATTACAAATAAAGTCAGAGACATAAACTTTGGAGGTATCAACTAAATTGAAGTCACTTATTATAGCTGAAAAACCAAGCCTGGCAGTGAGTATTGTCAAGAGTATTGGTAATATGGAAAGAAATAATGGATATTTTGAAAATAAAAATTATATAGTTACTTTTGCCTATGGTCACTTACTTCAACTTTACGATGTAGATGATTATTTTGGAAGAGAAAAAACAAAGTGGACTTTGAAAGAATTGCCCTTTGTACCAAAAGAATTTAAATTTAGATTACGAAAAGACGAAGGAGTAAAAAAGCAGTATGAAATAATAAAATCACTAATAAAAAGAAATGATGTCCAGGAGATAGTGAATTGTGGTGATGCAGATAGAGAAGGGGAAGTAATTGTAAATAATATAATATTTAGAGCTTTTGAAGAAGAACATGTTACCAAACCTATTAAAAGATTATGGCTGCCGGAACAAACAAGACAAACAATTATACAAAGTTTAAAAGATTTAAGAGATGATATAGAATACAAAAATCTATATGATGAAGGACTGGCAAGAACATATTTAGACTGGAGTTATGGAATAAATTTAACTAGGTATTTAAGTATAAAATCAGGTTCATTTTTACCTGTAGGGCGTGTCTTAATTCCTATTGTGAAATATGTATATGATAGAGACAAAAAAATTGAAAACTTTAAGCCAGAGACCTATTTTGAGATAGGGGCTGTCATAAATAAAGATAACTTACATATAAAAGCTAAATTAAAGGATAGAAAGTTTGCAGCAAATGAAAGAGATAAAGCTGAAAAACTATTGGATAATTTGAAAGATAAAAAGGCTATAGTTGATAAAGTTGAAAAGAAAAAAGTTAAAAAGCAGCCGCCTAAACTTTTTTCATTGGATACTTTACAAAACAAAATGTTTAAGGAAGAAAAAATGTCTTTGGATGATACTTTAAAGAATTTACAGAAACTATATGAAGAGGGATATACCACATATCCAAGGACTAATACAGAGTACCTGGCAGAAAATGAAAAGAATAGAATAAAAAGTGTAATTGCAGCAGTAAAAGAAAATTTTAATGCAGATATATCTTTTAAAGATAACAAGAAAATTTTTAATAGTAAAAAAGTAGAAAGTCACAGTGCAATCACTCCAACCATAAAAATTCCACGAAAGGAAAAATTATCGGAAGGTGAAAAAAAGGTTTATACCGCAATAAAAAATAGATTTATAAGTAATTTTTTAAATGAAGAAACAATAATAGAAGAAACAAGTGTAGTAATAAAAATAGATGATGAAATTATTCAATTAAAGGGAAATGTTATAAAAAGTCCTGGCTTTTTAAAATATGAAAAATCTAAAAGGGAAAATGAATTGCCTCAATTTGTAGAAGGAGAGGAGTTAGACACTAAATTATCAGTAGATCAGAAAGAAACCCAAAAGCCTGGTAGAGTAACAGAATCAGAACTAAACAATTTCCTTAAAAATCCTTTTAAAAAGCAAGAGGTAGAAGATTTAGAGGGTGAAAATGATGATGAAGAATATAAATTGATACTTGAAGGTTGTGAAATAGGCACTGTTGCAACAAGGGCAGGGATAATTAAAAATGCAAAAAAATATGAATATATAAAAGAGCTGAAAGGTCACTTAGAGTGTGAGAATAAAGGTAAAAAACTTATAGAAGCACTTGAAAAATTAAAGATTGATTTAAATAAAGAAAAAACAGTTGAATTTGGTAAGCAGCTTAAAAAGGTTTATAAAGAGGAAATAGGAATAAATGAAATAATAGATAAAGTAAAAGATGAATTAAATAGCATTGTTCAAAATGGTAACAAAATTAAAATAGAAAAGCTGTATCTATATAACAATAAATTAGACAGTAAAATTAAAATAGAAAGCATTGGAAAGTGCCCTGTATGCCATGAAGGAGAAGTTGTTGAAAATAAATCGGGGTATGGTTGTAATAGATGGAAAGAAGGCTGTAAGTTTTTTGTAGGCAATAAAATAGCAGGAAAAGAGATTTTAAAAACCCATGTAAAAAAACTTATTAAAGATTCCAAAACTAATGTCATAAAAGGATTTAAGGGTAAAAGCGGAAAGAAATTTAATGCCTCCTTAGTAATTGATAAAGAAGGAAAAATTGTATTTAATTTTGAAAATGAAGTTTTAGGAAAATGTCCATGCTGCGGACACGATATTGTAGAAGGTAAAAATGCTTTTGGATGCAGCAATTGGAAAGAGGGTTGTAAGTTTACTATATGGAAGAATGATAAATATTTGGCCTGTATGGGCAAAAAACCTACTAAAACTATGGTTTGTGAACTTCTTAAGAATGGCAAGGTTAAAATTAAAGGTTTAAAGGGCAAAGATGGAAATATTTTTGATGCCTATCTTATGTTAATAAAAAATGAAAATGAAAATAAGGATAAATATCCATATAAGTGGAAAATGCAAATAACAAAATAGTAATTTTATATAACAAAAAGAAGGAAAGCATGGTTATTTATAGAATAATAAAAGTAAAATGATAGATTATATTCCTATATTATTTGAAAATATAGGAACATAGTGAGAAGCAAAAGGGGTATATGAAGGAGGAAAGGTTATGAATATGGGAAGTTTCCATCTAAAGGGCGACATTAAAAATTATTTAGAAAAAATGAAATACGACCAAGAAGAAATAGCTATGTTTTTATTAGGGTATCTTATGGGAGAAATGAGAAATGCACAATGGAAAGATATTCATAAAAATTCTCGAAAAAATTTAATTAATGTAGAAGATAGGGAATCTATATTTAATAAACTCAATTATACCGGCATAAATGAAATAAAAATAATGGGGCTTGCTAAAGAAATTTTTGAAAAGCTAGAACAAGGAAAAGTGAAGGGATATACTAGGGCAATTTTTAATGAACTAAAGAGAATTTTAGATTCAAATATTAAAAAGTGGAAGATGAACAAGCAGGAAAATTTGTTTTATGTATTGTCCGGTTATGTATACAATACTGCAAGCATTATGCTAAGTGACAAAAAGGGGAAGAGGGCAGTTTGACATTTATGTTTTTTGATCTACAGTTCTACAGGTAATGAAATTACAATTTGCCCACCGCCCGTATATGCATCATTTTGTATATGAAGGCTGCCATTGTGTGCCCTAATTACTTTATTTGCAAAAGTTAATCCAATACCATAATGACCTGTTTGACTTCGGCTTTTATTATCAGTATAAAATAGTTCTGCAGCTTTTTTGAGTGCTTCAGGTGAAAAGCCATTTCCAGAGTCAGTAAATACAAAAGAAGCTAAATTGTTTTTCAAATGGACCTGTAAGCTTAAGGATGTTTCATCTGGAGTGTGCTCAAGTGCATTTATAATGACGTTCATAAATGCTCGTTTCATTGAGGAAAAGTCAATGTTCCACATTAGTTCTTTTGGAATACTGATGTCAAGTACAAAATGAATATGACGGTTTCCAATAGAGGATAGTGTGTCTTTTTCAATTACATGTAGAAATTTATTTACATTACTTTTTTCTTTGTGCAGGGCAATGGACTGATCATTTTTAGAAGTTTCAATTAAAAGCTCAGTATAATGCTCTATTTCACCTGTTGCTTCTATGATTTCATTTGTATAATCTAATGCATTTTCGTCTTTTTGTGTAAGACTTAATAATTCTGCATTTCCTTTAATGACAGTAATGGGTATTTTAATGTCATGAGCCAGTGCGCTAATTTGTTCGCCTTTTCTTTTTTCTTGCTCAAATTGGCAGGTTAAGGATTTTTTAAGACTGCGGCGCAAACTATCTAAGGAATCCATAACTTTTTGATGTTCTATAAAGTAAGAATTTTGCACCTCAAAATCTAAATCTTTATTTTCAATTTTTTGAGTGATGAAGCTAAATTTGTTTAATTCTCCTTTTATCTTATTTGAAAACTGCAGGGAAAGAAAATATAGTGTAATTAACAAAATAATGGTAAAAAGCAAACCAATAATTAATCCAGGATAAGGCATCAGATTTCGAAGAGTTGGGTTTGCAAATTGCATGATCAATTTGTAATGAATTACGCAGTATTCTTTTGGGCGCTCGATTATAGCATAAGCATTTCCGAAAAAATCAGCTCCTGTAAATTGGTGGTTTTTAATACGTAATTTTGCTTTTTTAATTTGGGACTTATTCATGGTACTTTTTTTTACATCTAAAGTTTGTTTGTCTAAAATTGTATATTCTAAATTTTCAGGTATTAATTCAGAAGTCACTTCTTTAGCACTTTTTATGCTTGGCGTTACTTTTTCCACTAATTGTTCTGAATAGCTAGCTGGCAGTAGCATTTTATTATTAGAGATATAACTAAAAATGAAAAGTAAAGCAAGTAAAAGTATAATAAAAGAAAATCCCACTTTTAGGATAAATTTAATAATATAGATTTGAAAGGACGTTTTTTTTACTTCCACATGTATCCAACTCCCCACACTGTTTCTATAGGAAAACAATTATATTCTTTAAATTTATTGCGGATTAATCTTATATATTCAGTGATTACCGAAAATTGAGTGTCACTGTCCAAATCATAAATTGCCTCAAAAATTGCCTGCTTTGTAAATACTTTGCCTCGATTAAGCGCTAAAAATTCGCAAATATTATATTCATTTTTAGTAAAAGCAATGACATTATTATTGATCAGTATTTCCTTCTTATCAAAATCAATTGTAATATCACCATATACTAGTTTTTTTGTTGACTTGCCGCGATTTTCACGTCTAAGGTATGCTTCAACACGAGCATTTAATTCCATTACTCCAAAAGGTTTTGCTATATAATCATCCCCGCCAAAGGCTAACCCTTTTACGATGGATGATTCATCTGTTTTTGCTGTTAAAAAAATAATTGGAGAATCTACTGCACTACGTATTTTCTGACAAAGTTCAAAGCCATCTATCTTTGGCATCATTACATCCAGCAAAATGAGATCATATCCACAAAAACATTCTATAGAAATATTTTCTGGATTTTGCAGTGTAATTACTTCATGATGGTTTAGTCCCAAAGCATTTTTTATCAATTTTAAAATTCGCATGTCATCGTCTACAGCTAAAATTTTTGCCATGTCTTACCCTCCCATTATTATATGATACTTTTATTGATTATTTTTGTCTACCTTCCCAAAAGTGAAAGGAAAACATATAGAATATAACACAGCAAATTGTCATTATTACCATAGATGTTAGTCCCACATTTAGCCCATTTTGGGTATATGAGAAAAAAATTTCTTTTGGGAGGATTTTCCCTTGAAGCTTGTATTGAGACATAACTATAAAGTTTATAAATCGTATGGGCCACACCCAGGGCAAGAACATCCAAACACTATCTCCCTGTCCTGTAGAGGCTACAGCACAAATTATGACCCCGGCAAATCCAGTTATATTACAAACAGCTGTATTAAAATGATAAGCTAAAATTAAGTATAAACTATAGAGGAAAATAACACATAAAAATATAAAAGCCCCTGTTTTAAAATATAAAAGATAGTTTATGCTGTTTACACGCAATATAAGTTTCATGGATATGAAAAATAGTAATATAGCAAAAAATATAGCTCCTAAGCACATTGTAAGTAACATGCACAATTGACTTATAAAAGAAGTTGCTTTATGGGAAAATTTGCTGAGCATTATTTGACAATGCCCAGCTTGCTTTTCTTGATCTGCAATTAGCGAGCAAAGTACTGCAGCAAGTAATGAAAAAGCAAACCCCATCAGTTTGAAAAAATTGCCAAATACCCCCAAATCATTTGACTTACCAAGCCTTGTAAAAGTCATAAGACAAACTAAGAGAAAAGGCAGCACAATATGTGCCCGGAGAAAAATACTGTGTTTATTTTTAAAAAATTCTGCTTTGTAGCTGTGCCAAAATTCAATCATATTAACGTACCTCACTTTTTTTAAATGAATAAGTGGTAAAAGTTATTAGAATTAAAAATAGAAAAATTCCTATTAAAATACCAACTGGAATAACTGATGGAGTTAATAAGCTGCTTCCTGGTTCTAGGGGTAGTCCATTTGGATGATAATGCAATATTGGACACTGCAGTCTAAGAGGAAAGGTCCATGGAGATAGCCACCATAAAGAGGATGGGGCATAAGCTGCACCAAGCTCCATATTAGCTGCACAGGTTCCAAGTAATAAGACAAAGAAATTTATCTTTTTACTTAACCATAGGCATAGAGGAATCTGCCAGAGGGATGTAAGCCAGCTTGTGATAATGGCTATAAGACAATAGTAAAATGGTACACTATTTGTTTGTGTCCTAGAGAAGATCATATTTAATATAGTAAGAATTACACATAAAAAAATAGAGGACATTAATGTAAATGATGATAAAAGTGTAATTTTAGATATCCAGCTCTTCTTTAAATCAATGGGAAAAGAAAAAATTGTCTTGTAGCCTGTGCTGCTTTGTTCAAGTTTATGAAACATACTTGTAAGTAGAGCAATTAAAGCTGGCATCCATAATAATGACCAATAATTTATAGAAGTAAAAACAGAGTCAGTAGTGAAATATCCAAAACCTAAAAAGTCGAAAGTAGAGCCAAGAATAGAACATAATATTGGTATAAAAATTAACATTTTACGAAGCATAGTTCTTTTTGTTTTTAAATTTTCAGCAATTAAATACTTGTTCATCTGGCAATCCTTCTTCCTCTAGTAGTTTTTTCTGCAACACTCATAAATAGTTCTTCTAAATCTTCACCTGGGTTAACTTTTCCTTGATAACCTAATATGCCGTGACTCATAATTCCTACATAATCTACGATCTGTTCTACTTCTGCTAAAATGTGGCTGGATAGTATTACAGTCATCCCTTCCTCAGGAAAGGATTTTATGAGTTTTCGCAAGTCTTGAATACCAATAGGATCTAATCCATTAGTTGGTTCGTCTAGTATGAGTAGCTTAGGATGATTTAAGACTGCAGTGGCAATTCCTAAACGTTGTTTCATTCCCATAGAGAAATTTTTAGCTTCCTTTTTACCTGTATCTGTTAAGTCTACAATTTTTAATACTTCTTTAATACGTTTGTTAGGTAACCCTAAAAGGGTGGTGTGAACTTTTAGATTTTCCTCTGCAGTTAAATTTCCATAAATAGGAGGCTGCTCAATTAAGGCACCAATATTTCTTAAATCTTTACGGGTCCATGTATGACCATCAAAATTGATTTTACCTGAAGTTGGTTTTAACAGCCCTGTTAACATTTTTAATGTAGTGGATTTCCCTGCACCATTAGCACCAAGAAGTCCGTAAATATGATTCCTTGGAATTGAAATGTCAAGTTCATTTACAGCACAATCCTTTTTAAATGCTTTCGTTAATTTTTGAGTTTCCAATAAATAATCTTTTTCCATAATTAATACTCCTTCCTTATGTATACAAAGAGAATATCAAATAAAAATCAAGATTTTAACAAAAAAGCAATGCTTAAAAATAAATTGTATTAATAAGCGAATTTAATATTAAAGTGTAATAAGATATAAAATATGAATACAAATGTAAAATATGAGCTCAATTGTAAAGTGTTTCAGAAAAATATCGAATATTAAACTAGATCATTAAATTGTGAAGGGAGACGAATTTTAATGAAACAATGGTTTAGCAATTTAAAAATGGTTCAAAAAATAATGTCAATATCTATTTTAACATCTCTATTTATAATAATAGTAGGCATAATTGGAGGAATCTATATAGGGCAAATAGGTAAAAATGCAGCTGACATGCATAATGACAATTTAGCTGGCATAAATGCTATTAGAGCTTTAAAGGACAATCAAACGGAAATTAGGGCAGACCTACTTTCTCTTGTATACAAAAGGGATAGAAATGAACTTGATAGTATAAAAAAGGAAATGGCTAATTTAAAAGAAGATAATACTAAAATTATGAACAATTATGAAAGTTCTATTACAAAGGATGAAGATAGAAAGCTATTTGAAGAACTAAAAAAGTCAGTAAATGAATATAGAGACATTCGTGAGCAAGTTATAAAGCTTGTTAGTGAAAATAACTATGATGAAGCACTTAAGGTTTTTCCTAAAATTACCTCTGTAAGGAAAAAATTGAATAGTCAAATAGATAATATGATTAATCTCAATGTTAAGTGGGCTGATGAGAAGGATGCGGTTAATGACAAGATGACGGCTAGTGCTTTTACTTTTATTGTAATTGTAACTGTTTTAGGGTTGGTTGTTTCTGTGTTACTAGGAATACTAATAGCTAAAATGATATCGAGGAAAGTAAAAAAGATATTACAATTGGGAGAAGCTATTGGAAGAGGGGACTTAACGCAAAAAATAAATGTTAATAGTAAAGATGAAATTGGTAAACTTGCTGAAGCTTTAAATAAGTCAGTAGAGAATATAAGAAATTTAATTTTGCAAATTAGTAATAGTTCTACAGATATAAGTGCTTCTAGTGAAGAACTGTCTGCAACAACAGAAGAAGTTTATGCTAGTATAGAGACTGTAAATGAGTCCACTGAACAAATAGCAAAGGGAAATGAAAATTTAAGTGCTGTAACGGAAGAAGTAGATGCTGCTGTTCAAGAAATAAACTCAACTACAGATGAACTTTCAAATAAGGCTGATAACGCGTCATCTTCAGTAAAAGAAATAAAAACACGTGCGTCTGAGGTGAAAACTAAGGCTAAAGCAGATATAGAAAATGGAGATAAAATTTATAGTGAAAAGCATGAGAATATTATAAATGCCATAGAAGCAGGAAAAGTTGTTGATAAGGTAAAAGTGATGGCTGATTCCATAGGAGATATAGCAGAACAGACAAATTTATTGGCTTTAAATGCAGCTATAGAAGCAGCTAGTGCTGGAGAACATGGCAAAGGATTTGCAGTAGTGGCGGAAGAAGTAAGGGGACTGTCAGAGGAATCAGCAAAGGCTGTTACACAAATTCAGAGTATGGTAGTACAAGTTCAAGATGCTTTTAATAATTTATCTAACAGTGCAAAAGATATACTGGAGTACATAAATAACAATGTAAAACCAAGCCAGAAATTGCTTCTGGAAACAGGTATAGCCTATGATAGGGATTCTGAATTTATGAATAATATGGCTAGAGATATAGCATCAGCTGCAAATAGGATGAGCCAAACTGTAGAGCAAGTAACAGCAGCTATTGATAATATATCCTCAACTACACAAGAATCTGCATCAGGGTCTGAAGAAATATTAGGTAGTGTAAATGAAGTTTCCACTGCAATACAGGATATAGCAAAATCTGCACAAACTCAATCGGAACTTGCACAAAATCTTGATGAAATGATTCATAAATTTACTGTATAGATATTCAAAACTTTATTTATATAGTTTTAAGTATTATAAAAAACATGCGAATATAATCGCATGTTTTTTTATCCAATGAATTACTTGATTTAGGATGCTGTGTTTAATTAGAGTTTACCATTTCGTATGAATTCATTTAATCTTTTATTTTTTATAAGTTTTATAAAAAAATACATAATAATTATAAAGCCTACTATTTCAGTTAGGTAGTAGGAAGGATCTGTAATAAGTCTTTGAAGTGTTCCTTCTGCCCAATTTCCTTCTGGTCTTTCAGGAAATTTAAATCCTAAAAATGGCCAAAAAAGTATTCCTTTATACAGCTGCATACTGTCAAGCATTAAATGGATTGAGGTTGAAATTCCAAGTGTGAAAATACGATTTCCTTTATTTATTTTAATACGATGTATACCTATTAATAAAAGTATAAGTGAAAATAAAAGGGTATGTCCAAATATACGACTATTATGGAAGGTGTTCCTAAATAGAAATGCTCCTATGGGCTTATCTATGAGGTCAGGAAGTATTGACCCAACAAGAACAAATCTATAATCAATTGTTTCTCTTTTATTCATCTTTTCATAGAATTTGAAAACTGCTGTTGTGGGGCCAAGGTGTCCGAAAAAAACCATATATTTATCTCCTAACCTAATTATTTATTTTAATCATTTGTCTTTTGTGGTTCATCGTATTCTTTGCCAAAAGTATCTACAGTTACGTTTTTCATCTTTTGGTCTTCATAAGGCTTATCGTTGTAATCTCTTTCTTGTGCTACAATTTTATCTACTGTATCAATTCCTTCTACAACTTTTCCAAAAGCAGCATACTGACCATCAAGATGAGGCGCATTATCTGTCATTATAAAAAATTGAGAGCCTGCAGAATTAGGAGCCATAGTTCTAGCCATGGAGATTACACCTTTTTCATGTTTCAAATTATTTTCAAAATTATTTGCTGAAAATTCACCCTTAATTGAGTAACCTGGGCCGCCCATTCCTGTACCTTCAGGGTCTCCTCCTTGAATCATGAATCCAGGTATAATCCTGTGAAAAATTGTACCATTATAAAATCCATTTTTAACTAATGATATAAAATTATTTACTGTATTTGGAGCGGTGTCGGGATAAAGTTCTATTTTTATTAATTTACCGTTTTCCATTTCAATTGTAACTATAGGATTTTTCATTTATGTTCCTTCTTTCATTAAATTTGTATGTATTTATACAATAAGTTTTATTACAGCTTCTGTCAAGTAAGTAATATGGTAAATAAGATGAACAATTAATAAGTGAAAAGAGGAACGTGCCTAGATTTAATTTACACTAATCTAGGCACGTTCTTATATATTAATTATTTTTATATCTTAAACGTATTTATATCTGAGCCTAATTTTACAGCCATATTAGATAAATTCTCTGATACTTCTGCTACTTCCTTCATAATAGCCATTTGTTCCTCGGAGGAGGCTGCTATACTTTGTATACTTTCTGATGACTCCTTAGAAATATCTGATATTTTATTTACTGAATTAACCATATCCTGTATGGAAGTTGTAATTTGGTGTACTCCCTTAGCTACATATTGTATTTGATTAGAAACGCTACTTATATCTTTTAATATTTCATCAAAAGAAGATCCTGTATTTTTAACTAAATTAATACCCACTTTAACTGATTTACTGCTTTCTTGCATGGAAGTAACTGCTTTTTGAATTTCATTTTGTATTTCTTTAATAAGTACATTAATTTGAGTAGATGAATTAGATGATTGCTCTGCTAATACCCTTACTTCTTCTGCTACAACGGCAAATCCTTTTCCATGTTCTCCGGCTCTGGCAGCTTCTATAGCTGCATTTAAGGCAAGTAAATTAGTTTGTTCCGATACATCTATAATAATAGAACTTATATTTCCGATTTCTCCTGATTTACTATTTAGTATATTTACAACTTTTGATAATACTGTAGTATTATTATCTATGATTTCCATCTGTTCTACGGCATTATTTACCACACTTGTACCTTCTTCGGCTTTTTTATAAGTCTCAACAGAATGATTTGTAACGTCTTGTACCTTTTCGGATATTTTATCTATATCTCCATAAATATTGGTCATACTATTTACTGTTTTATCTGCATCTGCTACCTGGCTGCTGCTGCCTTCAGCTATATGAGAGACAGATGTTGCTATTTGACTTGCAGTGGTTTCTGTCTGCTCGGAACTAGCAGCTAATTCCTCTGAAATAGAAACTATCTGTTCTATACTTTCAGAAACCCCTGAAATCATATTTTTTAAACCTGCAGTCATACTATTCAAATTTTTACTCATAATATTTAACTCATCTTTTGTGCCTATTTCTAATGTTTTTGTTAAATCTCCCTTAGAAACAGCATGTACTAATTCATTAACTTTTGATATGTTTTTCCTAATTTGTCTACTAAACCAAATTGCTACAAGTACGCTTAATGCAATAATTATCAAAAATGTAAGTATTGTTTTAAAAAGGAAAGACTTAAGTGGAGCATATAATTCCGATTGAGAAACAGTTATGGCTATTGTCCAACCTGTTTCTGGGACTGTAGTATAATATACTCTATATTTATCATTATTTTGGTAGAAAGTGTTTTCACCACTTTTCTGTTTTACAATGTCATTTCCAATAGCTGCTAAACTACTGTTGCTGTCATTTGAAATTTTAACTTTCATAATTTTGCTTTTATCTGGGGCTGATATATATGTCCCATCACTACTTAAAAGGAAGGCTCTACCGCTTGTACCAAACTTCATGTCCTGTATGGCTTTTTGCAGACTAGTTAAATCCATGTCCGCTGTGCAAACACCCATAAACTGTTTGTTTTGATCGTAGAAAGGTGATGCTGCAGTAACCATGGTAACTTTACTAGTGTCATCATAGTATGGCAGAGACCAGACTAAGCTCTTATTTGTATTTTTGGCGTTTTTATACCAATCATACTTGAAATAATTATAAGTTTCATTACTATACTCATCTGTATATTCTACATTACCGTTGTTTTTATATGCATAGGGTCCATAATACTTTTGGCTTGCATTATATTTATTTGGTTCATACCAGACTCCTGAACCATATGTTTCCTCATTAGTTTTTACAAAGTTCTCTAATAAGGATTTATAAGCATCTGGGCTTAAAGCGCCTCCTGAAGTTTCGGCTACTTTGGCCAAAGTTTCAGCTACTTTACCATTTTTTAATAGAAGTTTCTGCATATTTTCTACAGACCCATGTAACTTATAGTCCATTTTTTCGTCAATTTGAGCATTGATCATGTTTTTAGAATTATTATATCCAATAAAGGATACTATAGATGTTCCTAGTAAAACTAATGGTAAGATACATGCTAAAATTTTTCCTTGCATATTTCTTAATTTCAACTAAATTACCCCTTTTCAAATGTTATTATATGGATTCTTTAATATTAATGTGGATTGCGTATATTATTTATCTGATGACTACCTACTGTAATATTCCAACTTCTATCAAAGTGGGAGCTAACAGTAGCTACGCCCCTAGATAATTCATCTAAACCTAGAGGGAGAAACAAAACTCCCTCTAAGTTTAGATGAATTGATGTCTTGTACATATAAAAGTGCAATTAGTTTAGTATTATAAAACCCCCTTCAACCATATCATAGGGGAAATTTTAACTCAATTAAATTTGAAAAGAAGTATATATTTTCAAATATGTTGTAACAATTATTCTATACTTGTTAACAATTTCTTAAATTTAGTCATGAAAATTGTTTATAATGTGGATTTTTTTCCGTTACACTACAAAAAATCTTTAATTAAGCTTTTCATCACTCGTTTTGCTAAAGCGAAACATTGCTGATTTATATAAATTTAAAGATTCTTTGCGATAGCTAAAAATCATCCTTCACTATTAAATTTTCATTATTAATTCTTAACTTGCGAAAGTTGAGGTCTATTAGTTATTGAGGGCTTTTCTAAAATATAGAGATGCTATTAAATGTATAAAGTCAAATATTTAGAGCAAAATAAAATTTGTAGAATATAGGTATCAATTTTAAGGAGGGTTTAGATTATGAATTCAACTTTAATGGCTCCAAATGCTCAGTATCAATCATGTATTGATTCTTGCAATAAATGTATGCAATTATGTGAAGAATGTTTCAGAATGTGCCTGTCAGAACCAGATGTAAAGGCAAGAGAACATTGTATAGTTGATTTAGTTGATTGTGCAGAAATTTGTAGAACAGCTGCAACTACTATGGCTAGAAGAGGATATCATGCAAATGATATTTGTAATTTGTGTGCAATAATTTGTGATGAATGTGCATCTGAATGCAGTAAATTCAACGATGAACACTGTAGAATGTGTGCAGATGCATGTCGTCAATGTGCTGATGAGTGTAGAAGAATGAGGGCTATGTAAAAAAAGTATAGTTACAAAAAAGAAACCTCTTTGTGTTCTCACGAAGAGGTTTCTTTTTTGTAGTGTCTTTATTAAATATTGGAACCTTGTATCTATTAACGAGTATTATATAATAGCAAAATAAAAATTTTAAACAATCAAATATCGTTAAATTTGGGGATGAGAATATGGAACATGATTCAAAAGGAAAAATAAAAACTCACTCACAAAGGGAAGTTAGTTCAGCATCTAAAAAAGAAGGAATTATACTAGATTTAAGTGATTTGCACTATACAACAGACATCGATGAAAAAAATGAAGTATACCTTTTAATAAGTGACTTAAAAAAGGTTTACTTTGACAATCCTGAAAGCAGCATAAAGCTAACTGATATTGATTACGTAGTAATTAGTGGAGATTTTGTTGAACGTGGCGATTCAGAATCATCCTTTGAAAAAGCATTCAAGTTTATAGATATATTGAGTAAAGAACTTAAAGTACCTTACCAAAAAATAATTATAGTACCTGGAAATCATGATTTAAGTTGGAATGTTACTATGAGCAGCTATCATTTAACTATCGGTACTCCCGGACCTAACGATAAAGTAGTTACTAATGTTGGAACTGATTTGTTTTATTTAAAAAGAAATGATGCAGAATGGTATAAAAAATTTACAAACTACAGCAGATATTTGTATGAGATGTTATATAAAGTCCCTTTCCCAGATAATCCTAAAGAACAGCTTAAAGTTATACTGGGGGATTTTATAGATAATGAAAAAGTAGCATTCTTTATGTTAAATACTGCTGCCCAAATTGACCAGTTCAATCGTGAAGTGACCTATTTTGATACGGATGGATTAATAAAGGTTTCAAGACAGTTGCCCCAGAGTAATATAATAAAAATAGCAGTAGGACATCATCCTGTAGATCTTACAAATAGCTATGGAAATGATATTCCATTTGCAAATGCACTGCAAAATGAAAATTTTAAAATTTACTTGCATGGCCATGTTCATAGGAGCATAAGTCTAGATTATCTAAACCCTCAAAATATAAATTCTAACATGGTTATGATTGGAGCTGGAGCCTTAAGCGTTGGAAAAAGCGGATTATGGCCGGGTGTTCCTGAAAGGTACAATGTAATAAAGATATCAAAAACAGATAAACCTAATAAAATACTTGTATCAGTAAATACCCGTCAGCGGGAGTATATAGGAAGTTACTGGCAGCCAGCATATATATACTATATAGATGGTGGAAAAAAGCTGACTAATATATGGAGTAATGTTATATAAATTAATAACGCAACTTTGGCACATGATTTGCAAAAGTTGCGTTATTTTTTCATTAAAAACAAGCAATAATTAATGGATGTAACATATATGTTAAAGTTTTTCAAATAAAATTATACTGGGAAACATCCTGATAAATTGAAATCAAATTTATCAGGATGTTTCCCAGTATAAATAAATGCCATATAAAAATTATTTAAAAAATTGAAATACAAAGGATACTTTTATATGAGCATTATTTTTACAAAGTAAAAGTAATCTAGAGTATTTACCATAGTACCTTGAAATTAGAACATTTGTAGTATGGGGATTAACTAAAACTTTTGTATCAGTGACCCAGTTCACTAAATTACCACTAACTTGTACTGCTGCAGCAACTGGATAATTACTTTCATTGGTAATGAAAAAAGTACCTTCATTGATGTCTTCAGTATTCACTACTTCAGAAACTGTACTTTTATACAAATCAAAAGTCCAATGATACTCTTTTACTCCCATAAAATGTTTGATTGCTTTAGGCTGCTTATCACAGCAGGTAATTAATAATTTAGGACTTAATTTATCATCTTCCGTGGAATTTGAGCCAAATATAAAAAGTGATTTTTCTTTTTCATTAGAACTTAACATAAATAATTTATTTTTTATAGTATCAAAATTATTATCATAAAATAGATCCATTATATTTATATCAATAGATCCATGAGAATCTTTATTTACTGTATAGGATATTTGAGTTTGTGGACTACTACATTCATTTAATTCACAAATATTTTTGTCCACTTCTGATATATACAGATTAGGACTCAGAGAGAATGTCTTTAACTCTTTTAAATATAATCTCAAAATTATAGAATTAATATGAAAATCCTTTAACCAATTAGAAATATCAAAAAAGATATAACCTTTATAATCTTTATCAGACTCAAGTCCAGTAAAAAGTGTGTTTAGTATAATATTTTTAGGGCTTAAGTTAGTAGCGGAGAAACATTTTGAAGCAGGTATTTCTATAGAGGTATTTTCCATAACATATCACTTCCTTTTTATTGTAAGTAACAGGTGCATAACATAATAATTTAATAGAAGTAATATAAGTTACTATAAACAATTTCAATGCCCATAGTATCAGTATAGAAAGTTTAATTGAAAAGTTGACTTATATTCTAGATATTTTTGCTATTATAACTGCTTTAATATAGTATATAATGGAAATGTGTAAAAATAAAAAATCTAGTGAATGTAATTTTGGAAGGATATGATGGATTACAATTTTAATGATATAGATGGTTCAAAAAACTAGGTTATAAAATATTATGTTTTAGGATGGTGTTTAGGGTGAAAAATTTAAAAAATCACAAGGGTATAGGATACTTTCTAGTTGCCTTTGGAATAATCAACATATTATATTTTATTAGTTGCTTTATAGTATTTAGCAGGTTTGTGAATTTTTCAGAATTTTTTGTTATGTTAGGAATTGCTTGCGTGATCTTAGGAATTTATAAAATAAGGTTTCATGAAAATAATTTTAATGAAGTGGTGAAAAAGTTTTTGACAGTTTTAAAAGTTTTTATATCCATAATTGTTATTTCATTTATTTTTGTTGAAGGATGTATTTTGGTAAGTGCTAATGAAAGTCATAATAAGAAGCCTGATTATATTACGATTTTAGGTGGGGGAATTAGCGGAAGAAATATGCTTCTAGTTCAACTTCAGAGGACTCAAGAAGCACTTAAATATATAAAACAAAATCCAGGTATAAAAGTTATTGCTTCAGGGGGACAGGGACGTGGAGAAGATATATCGGAAGCAGAAGCTATGAGGATATACCTTGTTCAGCATGGAGTAAAGAATGAAGATATAATAAAGGAAGAAAAATCTAAAAATACTTTGGAAAATATGAAATATACTAGAGAGATTTTGAAGAAAATAGATGGTAGGAAAAATATACAGCTGGCTGTTGTTACAAGTAATTTTCATGTTTTTAGAGCTAAGTTTTTGGCTAAAAGATATGGATTTCAAGTTGAAGGTGTTCCTGCACCTGTAAACTATTTGCTTCTGCCTAATTATTGTGTAAGAGAATATTTTGGGGTTGTTAAATCTTTTATTTTTGATAGGTAGAAGATATTAAACAAATTGATCTGAAAAATCATATAATTCTCTTGACAAATTTTATAAGATGTTTTAGTATTATTACATGATATAAATATTACGAAGTAAGGAAGAAAATACACTATGATAAAAGATGAGGATATTAAAATTGTTGATAAAGCTATACATGAACTCGTATATAAAATGATTAACAGCAAATTTTTAAATGATTATTCAGATAAAACAAAAAAAATGTCTATGCTTGATTTTAGAGTTCTAAGAGTAGTATCAGAAAACCCAGGAAAACAGATAAAGGATTTACTTAATATATTGCAAGTTCCTAATAGTACACTTACAAGCGTTATAAATCGTCTTGAAAAGCGTGGAATTGTAAAGAGAGTTATAAGTCCAGAGGATAGACGCTCATTTAATCTTGAAATTACTGATGAAGGCAAAGTTATTCAAGAAGAACATATGAAGTTTGATTATGAAATTGCTAAAAAATATTTGGAAGCAACAGAAAATGATCAGGAAAAAGAATTTCTTATTAAATTTTTAAGGAGATTAGCAAAGTCTTTATAATATAAATTTGTTTGAATTCAAACAAATTTTTTTTGATAAATTATTACGAACTACAAAATATTTATACTTAAAAATTTTTATTAATCGGAGGTATTGAAATGAAAGTAAAAGTATATCGATTTGAACCAACAGTAGAAGAAGGTGAACATTATGACTGTTTTGATGTTCCAGTAATTTTTGAAGAAAAGTGGACTGTAATGAATGTTCTCGATTATATCCAAGAACATTATGACAGCAGTTTGAGCTATTACAAACACAGTGCCTGCGGCCATGGAATTTGTGGAAGATGCACTCTTATGGTTGATGGTACTCCTTCTCTTGCATGCACACATGTAATAGAGAAGGGCGATGAAATTGTCCTTGAGCCTTTAAAAGGAAGAAAAAAAGTAAAAGATTTGGTTACAGTAGGTAGCCATCAGATAAAAAATATAAGAGGAGGTAAATAAAATGAGTAATTTAAAAAGTAGTGAGGAACCAGCAGTTAAATTTGCAAAGCTTATGGCTGAACTGTATTATTTTATGGCACATGAAATGGTTGAAACAATGGGAGAAGAAAATGGAAAAGATGCAATTTCATCTGCAGTTAAGAAGTTTGGTAAGGCAAGGGTAGATGCGATGAAAGCTGAAGCAAAAGAAAAAGGTTTGGATTTAAATAATCCCAGAACCTATGCTGCCGTTAGAGACATGCCTTCAAATGGCTGGAAATATTCAGATAATGATCAATCAGAAATTACTTATTGCCCTATGGGGGACATATGGTCACAATATGGAAAAGCTGGTATGGAATTAGGACATTTATATTGTGAAATAGATCATATTTTGTTTGAGGCTTTTGGTATGAAGCTAGAAAGACCCTATTGTATTGCAAAAGGTGATAAAATTTGTAAATTTAATTTAAAAATGTTACAAAAATAGGAGGCTGTTAAAATGCAAATAGATAAGATAATTGATACTGACATATTAGTTGTTGGAGGTTCTGGAGCAGGATCAATGGCAGCTGTAACAGCTGCAAGAAAAGGAGCAAAAGTACTACTTGCAGTAAAAGGAAAACTTGGGAAAAGCGGAAATGCCATTATGGCAGGGGCAGGATTTTCCATGGATGGAGAAACAGCATATTATAAATATGGAATCAAGGAAGCAGATCCTAAAAATACAAAAGAAAAATTATTTGAACAAATTGTAAAACAGTCTTTTTATCTAAGTGATCAAAATATGGTTGAACAGTTTGTAAGTGATTGTGATGAGTGCTGCTGGGAACTTAAACAGTGGATTGAAAAAGCAGGACACAAGGTTGAATTTTTTGGAGAAGAAGGATATATAAGCTCGGGTAAAGCTGTAGGTGCTGGCTGCCGATATGGAGTTTCAAAAGCAGGTGGTATTGATGTTATAGAAGATTTTATAGCAGTGGATATTTTAATGGAAGATAAAAAAGCTGTAGGTGCAGTGGGTATAAAAGTATATACAGGGGAAATTATTGAAATCAGATCAAAGTCAGTTATTTTAGCTACTGGTGGATATCAGCCTTATTCCTTTAAATGCACTGTTTCTGATATGACTGGCGATGGAATGGCTATGGCGTACCGTGCAGGAGCCAAGCTTGCAGATATGGAATTTTTATTATATATACCAGCAGTTGCCCTTTCACCATCAGTATATAAAGGCTCAATTTATCCTTTCTTGCATTCTAGTATGCTTATGCCTATTGTTAAAAATGGTAAAGGAGAATCAATTTTAGATAATATACCTGAAAATTTACTTAAAATGGCCAAGAAAAGTGAAATGGGAAAGCTTATATTTACGTATTATTATGGAGATCAAATTGCAAGAGGAAAAGGAACTCCAAATGGAGGAGTATATTTTGATTATTCCAATGTACCTTTTGATATTTATGAAAAAGCTTTAAAACAAGCTGAGCCATTAATGAACATATGGTATAGAAAAGGATTCTATCAAGGAAACAACTTGGATACTTTTGTTGAAAATATAAAAAAGGGCATTCCATGGGAAGTAGGTATTGGCTGTGAATACAGTATGGGTGGTATTGAAGTAGACGAAAATATGTACACTGGAGTAGCAGGACTTTATGCAGCTGGTGAGACTACAAGTGGTGTATTTGGAGCTATGAGGGTTGCAGATGGACTTATTGAAATGCTTGTACAAGGCTATAGAGCAGCATTGTCTGCTTGCAAATATATACAAAGTGTAAATGAGCCAAGTATGAAAAATACTAATATTGATAGTATAATTAAAGATATTTTTTCACCTCTTGAAAGAAAAGGAGGAGTTAGTCCTATAAAAATACACAGAAATATAGAAAAAACAGCTGATGCTGGATTCAACTTTAGAAGAAATGAAGAGGGACTTACAAAAGCTTTAGATGAAATTTTAAAAATACACAAATATGACATAAGCGCAATGAGTACTAAAAGTAAAAATAGAGTTTATAACTATGAATGGATAGAATCAGTACAGGTTCTAAATCTTTTAACTTGCACAGAAGCAGGTGTAAGAGCTGCCCTTATGAGAAAAGAAAGTAGGGGTACACACATACGTGATGATTATGAATTTGTAGATAATGATAACTGGCTTTTAAGGATTATGAGTTCGAAAGGTGAAGACGGAACCATGAAATTATCAACCAGAAAGCCTAAAGTAACAACAATGGAACTTCCAGATGGTAAAAATAAGAATATTCCTGATTATATGCTTTCAATGTTAAAGTAAGATAAGACATACTTTTGAGTGAATTTTTACTCAAAAAGTATGTCTTATTAAAAATGAGTATAAAAACTATATTAGATATAAGGTTTTCCCGTAGTAGATACAGGGTTTTGGCCCATTGATCTGGCAATAGACAATCCTACCTTTCTAGCAGCAATTACCGATTGTCTTACAGCACCTGGATCTCCTGTGACAGTTATGATAACTTCGTTTGAATGAGCAGTTCCTTGGCTTGGACTTAAATAACTAACAAGTTCAACATTTGCAGTTTTAAGTGCAGTATCTGCCATTACTACACCAATTCCCGCTGGAGCACCTACAATTATTCCAAAAGCTTTTCCAACAGGGGCGCCAAAACCTTTGTTTAAAGCAAGACTTGCCCTTGCAGTATAGTGCAATTCAATATGACCTGCATCAAATCCATAAACATCTCCGAAATTTCTTTCTGTTTTACTAAGGGCGATTTCTACTGCCCTTCTTACATCAGATACATCTTCTGCTGCAAGTATGATCAAACAACCATGTCCTGCTCCACCTTTTGTATCTCTTGGAAGTTCAACACTCGCAACTTCTGTATTAGTAGCCTTTAC
Organism: Clostridium coskatii; assembly: GCF_001675205.1. Lineage (NCBI taxonomy): Bacteria > Bacillati > Bacillota > Clostridia > Eubacteriales > Clostridiaceae > Clostridium > Clostridium coskatii. The sequence continues at coordinate 41,855 of NZ_LROR01000089.1, forward strand.
TGCTTCGTCAGCAGCCATGATTTGAGAACCTGCTCCTGTCCTGTTGCTTATAATTCCTATTGAATGATGTCTTTTATCTAATCCCATCTTCTCATGCAAAGAACTATCCACATTTGCTATAACAAGACCTAATGTATCTCCATATTTTACTGTTCCCACAAATTCAGTTATTGATGATGGTACACTCATTACATATGTCTCCTTTTGAGGTCGATACTTTCTTGTGCTTTTTTACCTCTGTTAAATTTTTATATGTCGATTTTATAATTTTACTAATTTATTTCTTCAGAGTCAAATTTTTTTAAAATTACTCTATATAAAGTTTAGCTTGTTAAGATAATTTGTATATGAAGTATATAAATAGTATAATTATATTTATTATTAGATGTAATCTAATACAGGAGGTGATCTAATGAACAATTTAAAGCAGTGTCCATGTAAAGGCAGCAATTTGGATAAAATGATTCAGCCTGCTATACTTGCAGCTCTTGTAAAAGAAGAATTACACGGTTATAAGATTATCCAGAGAATTGCACAAACAGCCATGTTCAATGGAAATAAACCTGACCCCACAGGAGTATATCGTCATTTAAAAACTATGGAAAGTAATGGACTCATTATATCAAGTTGGGATACAAATGATTCTGGTCCAGCTAAAAAAATTTTTAAAATTACTGAAGATGGTTATCAATGCTTATGTACCTGGGTTTCAACATTAGAAGACTATAAAAATACAATTGACACATTTCTTAATGAAGTAAAAAGTGTTATTAGTAATGACAAATCAGCCCAATAGAAATATATCATTTCGTATTATTTATTTTAATGATTTGGAGGTATCTATATGACTATAGATAAAATCCTTAATGATGCTAAAAGTGGAAAATTACTTAATAAAGAAGAGGCAATAGCATTGTTAAATGTAAAAAACAATTCCAGTGACTTTTATAAAATTATATCACTTGCAAACGAAATGACACGTTCTGAATTTAATAACAAGGCTTTTATATTTGCTCAAATAGGATTAAACGCAGAACCGTGTCCTGTAAACTGTAAATTTTGTTCCATGGGTAAAAACCATTATACTATGGAAAGTACATGGAGAAAGGACATGAGCTCTATAATATCTGAAACTAAAGCTATTGTTAATGAAGGTATCAATGATCTATTCCTAATGACAACTGCTGATTATCCAATAAATGATTTCTTGAATATAGCAAGAAATGTAAGAAGTATTTTGCCAGATAATATAAGGCTGGTAGCTAATATTGGAGACTTTGACTATGTTACAGCACTTAAATTAAAAGAGGTGGGCTTTACTGGAGCATACCACATTAAACGTTTAAAGGAAGGAATAGACACAGCTATTAAACCTGAAACTAGAATTGAAACGCTCAATTCAATAAAAAAAGCAGGATTGGAATTATACTATTGTGTAGAACCTATTGGTCCAGAGCACAGTTATGAGGAAATAGTTGATGAAATGTTGAGAGCTAGAGATTATAACGTAGGAGTTATGGCTGCCATGAGAAGAATACCAGTTAAAGGTACTCCTTTGTATGAAAAGGGTCAAATTTCATCGGTTGAGCTTTCTAAAATTGCGGCAGTTACAAGAATAGTTACACGACCTCATAGGGCTATGAATGCACATGAGACTATTCAGATGAGTTTAATTTGTGGAGTAAATCAGTTGTATGCTGAAGCAGGTGCTAATCCTCGAGATAGTATATCCAATACTGAAAAAAGCCGTGGATTATCAGTAAAAAATATAAAAAAATTATTTGAAGATGCAGAATATGAAATATCAAGAGATTATTAGGTTTAAATGTGGGAGTATCTATAGATTTGTGTAAATATAGAATAAGCTTTCTATGATTTTATCATAAAAAGCTTATTCTATATTGCATACTTTTTCTCATAGATTCTCACTTGGCAAAATTTTTAAGTTATGGTTTACAATTTAAAATATCCTAGAAATCCTAAAATACGAAAAGAAAGGCTAATATGAAATACGACATTACTGTCTTTTAAATCAATTTCTAAGGCATCCTCAATCTTTTGAAGGCGGTATTTTATAGTATTATAGTGTACATTCATAAAATATGATGTTTTTTGTATATCAAAATTATTTTGAATATAAGTATAAAGACTGAGGGCATAAGATGTCCCATTTTCTTTATCATCATTAATCAATTTTAAAATAGAAGGATCACAAAATTCCTCAAGTTTTTCTTTAAAAGAACAGGCTTCAAATAAATGATAGACGGCATAGTCATTATAAAGATAGAGGTTATCTTTTTTATTTAACTTGTATCCTAGTTTGGCAGCTTTAATTGACTGTATATGAAATTTAAAAATTTCCATTATATTGTGAAAACATCGGCTTACACCTGCAACAACTTGATTATCTGATAATAATTTTATAAAAGCATTATGCAGGTAACTATCTATTATCGGTTCTTTAGGACTTTTTTTAGTAACTAGTGTAACTATATGATCATTATATATAACTGTGTGATAGTGGTGAAAAATGCTGTTTATTAATCCCTTTACATGGCATAATTTCACGGTTAAATCGGAAATATCAGTTTTTACATAAAAACTTAAAATATAGTAAGTAGTATACTGATTAGCGATGAATTGATTTTGTATTTCTTCAATAGAAATTTCTGAAATCATATCTCCTTTTAACAAATGTATCATTAATGTTTCAATAGGAGATTCAGGTATAAAAAAACTGTATTTGCTTTTTTCTACTGCTAGTGCTAGGGTATTGCAAATTATAGGAATAATCATTATATCACTTTTCGTGATTTTTCTGTTATATTCCAATATTTTGAGATAAGCAATTAAAGTGTTATTTAAACGTATTCTTCCAATAATTTGTTTGTGTTTTAAAGTACTAGTATTCCACATAATGTCTGGAGCTATGCTGTTCTGTACTGTCAAGTTTAAATTTTGCTGATTTATGTATTCTAATGGTATATGTCCAGTTGTAATATAATTCTTCCATACGGGCTCATCTATACTATCATCAAAACCTGAATAATTAATTAAATATAAGAATGAATCTGCTAAAAGCACTGGATTTCCAAGAATTTCTGCACAAATATTCAAAATTTGTTGGACATCTCTCTCCTTGTTTAAAGCATCAAACAGTTTTTCAGCACAATTTGTTTTATATTCATTGTGGAAAAATAAGTCCTGGAGTTCGTTAAAGATTTTTGTTTTGCTTATATCTTGATTAATTGCAATGTAATTTACCATAGGATTATCCTTCAAATAGTTAGGTACATCTTTATTAGTAAGAAGTAGCAAATTAACAATTTTGTTAGAAGAAATGTTTGACGGCAGATTAGAGATACTTGCTAAATATATATCTTTTGAGTTTAATGGTAAATCATTGTTATTGAGAAACTTACAGCATCTCACATAGGAGTTGTGTTTAACTCTAAAAGCAGGGTTGTATTTCACTAAGTTATTAACAATTTCACTCATCAGAACTGACATAATTATCTCCCTAATGTAAAGAATTTAATTTAATTATAGTTCATGTGTATAATTTTAACAACACTGTAATTGTAAAAGTTTACAACGATTTGATTATTTTTTCTCAAATTGTAACATTGTAGCAATATCCTGATTTTGGTAGCATTGATATGAAAGGAAACTGAAGTGAGTTTTATGGAATAACTTTCAAGTTTTTTAGTTACTAAGTCTATATTTTTACTAATTTATGTGGGGTGTTATTAGTATGAAAAGTAATAAGGAATTGTATAATGAACATTTGGAAAGGATCAAGAAGAACATTGCAATGCAAAAAACGGACAGAACACCTATTATGCTTCACGCAGGAGCATTTTTACTAAGATATGCAGGTGGAAAGCTGTGCGAATTTGTAACAGACAATGAGGCAGCAGAAGACAAAGTAGTGAATTCATTGAAATCCATAGGGGATATAGATTGTGTCATTACTCCAGTTCGTTTGCCAACAACAAGTGGACTAGCTTACCTTTCAGCTTCAAGGGTACCTGGGCGTGAGCTTAAAGATGATGCACAGTGGCAGATAGATGAAATTGGTAAAATGACTGAAGAAGATTATGATGTCATCATTGATAAAGGTTGGAATTACTTTTTTAAAGACTTCTGCGAAAAAAACCTGAAAAGTTCATGTGATGATATGAAATATTACGGTACTATTGCCGATAAAATTGCAAAAAAATATACAGATGCGGGTTGTGTCATACTAACAACTGCAGTAGCAGGAGGGCCGTTTACTGTTTTTAGTGGAGCACGTACCATACCTAAATTGATGAGGGATATGCATAGGATGCCTGAGAAAGTTGAAGCGGCATTTGATGCATTTATGGTGGATAAGTTAAATGATTTAAGAAAACAAATACGTGAGAAAAAACCGCTTGCTGTATTTGTAGGCGGAGGCCGTGGAGCAGGAGATTTCTTATCTATGAAAGATTTTGACCGCTATATGTGGAAATACATGAAGCAGAATATAGATGTAATTCTTGAGGAAGGATCTAATATTTATTTTCATTTAGATCTGGATTGGAGCCGTTTTCTGGACTATTTCCTTGATGTTCCTAAGGGCAGAGCAATTTTCCATCCTGACAGTTCAACTGATATATTTAAGGCTAAAGAACTTCTTGGCGGACGTATGGCTTTTATGGGAGATGTTGCACCATCACTTCTATCACTAGGAACACCAGATGAAGTATACGATTACAGTAAAAAACTTGTAGATGAATTTTCATCACAGGGATTCTTTATGGCTGCAGGCTGCTGTGTACCTCCTAATTCAAAACCTGAAAACGTTAAAGCAATGATTGCAGCTGCAATGGGTAAGTAAGAATAGAAAGCACTTTATATAACAGGAGTTTGATAATTTTTAAAATTATTATACAGAAAAGGAGCAAAAAAATATGAGTGAAAAAAAATACGGTTTAACAGTAAAAATTGCTGTGTTAACTTTGGCAGCCATGTTATATACAACAAGTATGACCACACCGGCACTTGGTGAAATAGCAAAGGCGTTTCCTAATGTAAGCGCCACTGAAGTTAAACAGATTTCCACTATACCGTCTTTGATGATGATTATATTTTCCTTGGTACCTGGACAACTCGAGCGATTTATGTCCAAAAAGGCGGTAATATATTTATCGTTTATTCTAATGTTTATTGGAATCCTGCCTGCTTTCTTTGGAGGTATGACTTTAATATTATTTACCAGGGTTTTATTTGGTGCTGGACATGGAATGTTATTTCCTTATGCTGCATCTATGATAGCTTATTTATTTGAAGGCGAAGAAAGAGATGCACTAATGGGATATAAGACATCTGTGGGGGCTGTTTCTGGTATAATATTTCAAGTAGTTGGCGGTATTTTAGCTGTGTACAGTTGGAGATATGCTTTTCTCGGATTTTTGCTTATGATACCATCATATTTAATGGTAATGTTCATGCTTCCAGAGCCTGAAAAAAAATCCACTCAAGCTGAAACATCGGTTTCAAAAGGAAAGGCGACTGTCAATACTTATATAATTGCATTATTAAATATGATATTAAATATTATGACATTCTCCTTTATGACAAATGTATCTATAGTTATGGTATCAGATAAGATAGGAAATGCTGCTCAAGCTGGTTTTGTGCTTACGCTATTTACTGTTGGTTCTTTTATTGCATCTATGATGTATGGCAGAATTATAACAAAAATATTTAAGAAATTCACTATTGTTCTTGGAGTTGGATTCTTAGGTTTATCATTTCTTTTACTAGTAAATGTAAACACATATTCACTGTTTTGTGTGGCAGGCGTTATTTATGGACTTGGTTTTGGAACCTTTAATCCGGAAATTGTTCTTAAAGTTATCAAAAGTTCATCAGCACCTGCAGCAATTTCAACAGGTATTCTTTTTGCACTTCAGGGTTTTGGACAATTTTTATCTCCCTTTGTGCTAACAGCTGTTACCAGAATGTTTGGAATTACTGGCCCAAAGGCAGCATGGCATATTGCTTCAGTAGGTGTTTTAGGTATTGCTGTAATTCTTTGTCTAGTATTAGTTTTTACAAAAACGGAGGAAAGATCATTTGCTGAAAAAAGGTAATAAATATAACTATTTTAAAATAAATTTATATTTAAATTTGGGGGTGTAATAAAATGACTCCACAAGAAATGACTGAAATATGTAACAAAAGAATGATGGCTGCACTGAATATGGAAAAGCCAGATAGAATTCCAATATTGTTTTCTGGACACTGCTATTATAATTTTATAGATCCAACAATGGTTATGGCTGATTTCTGGAGAAGACCCAAGTTGGTAGATGAAAATCTTATAAAGGCTGCAGAGCTTCCTATACTGAAAGAAATAGATTCACCACCAATGGTTTCCCTTGGAATGCCAGCGGAAACTAAACATCAAAGTTTCGCAGCTAAGTGGTTTGCAAAAATGAAAGTACCTGGCCGTGAATTGCCTGAAAATGCACTCTGGCAAATTAGTGAACAGGGACCGATGACTGAAGAAGACTATGATACTATCATAAATAAAGGCTGGAATTATTTAAAACAGGAACTATTAAAAAGAATTGGATTTGATCCTGATGTACTGCCAAAATCAGATATGGATTATGCCAAGGAGCTTCAAGTAAAAGTAGCAGCTCTTGGTAAACAAAACATTGGCAGGGCAGGGGGAATGTTACCTTTCCCACCTTTTGAAGTGTTAAGTGGTGCGCGTAAATTGCCTAAGTTTTTTAGAGATTTGTATCGTATTCCAGATAGAGTAAGAGCTGCTTTAGATGTTGTAGAGGATGAATGTGTAGAAGAATCAGCTAAATTGATAGATGCCATACCTGGTGCATATGGTTTCATTGGCGGAACTCGTGCTGGTTGTGACTTTATATCATCAAAAGTTTTTGAAAAATTCTACTTTTCATATTACAGAAAGTTGGTACCTATGATGCATAAAAAAAATGTAAAAGCCTGGCTGCATATGGATGGCAATTGGGAACTGTTTCTACACTATTTTACAGAATTTCCTAAGGCTTCATGTGTATGGGATCCTGACCATATAACCGACATTCGAAAAATTAAAGAAATACTTGGAGATAAAATGTGTATCACAGGCAACGTACCTCCGGCACTTACATCTGTTGGTACACCTGAAGACTGTTACAATTATGCCAGGGATCTTGTAGAATTATTTAAAGATGATGGTGGTTTTATTATGAATTCAGGCTGCAGTGTTCCACCAAATGCAAAACGCGAGAACGTAGAAGCTGTTGTATTAGCAACATTAGGCAAATAGAGAGGTTATATTATGAAAAAAAAGAAATCTGTTTATACTGTCAAATCTTTACGTTATGGTGTAACCAATGGTTTTTCAACAATGATGACAATGGTAACTACTACTTACTGGGCAATATTTTTAACTTCTGCAGTTGGGGTTGAAACAGCAATAATGGCAACAATTTTAACTTTTAGCAGTATTGTTGATATGATTTCAATACCTATATGCGGTATAGTACTGCAAAAGGGCAAGTTAAAGGGCGGAAAATTCCGTCCGTGGTTAATTATTGGCGGTGTACTTGCTGCTTTATTCCGCTGGTTAAGCTTCACAGATTTAGGTCTTACTGCATCAGGTAGGGCAATATGGTTTGCTGGTACTTACATTCTTGGATATGTATTTTTCAATTTGGCTTACTCGGCCTTTATGGGTATATTACCTCTTATGGCTAAGACTCCTGATGAGAGAGTTTCATATTCAGCTTGTCGTGTAATGTGCAATTCAGCTGGAAAATTTTTATTTAGTTTAACTAGTGTTGGATTGATAGCATTTTTTGGGAGAAATAGTGAGTCCACAGGTTATTCCATGTTTGCATTATTACTAAGTGTCATGGCTTTTTTAGGCTTTTTTCAGCTGTTCTTTGCGGCAAAAGAGTATGATGTTATTACCCCATTAGAAGATAAATCTGGAAAAGTTAAAGATCAATATGATGCATCAATATGGGAAATGATAAAATATACAATTTCAAAGCCTTTCCTTCTTTATCTTCTTGGTGCATCATGTAAAGGTACAATTTACTTCATTATTACAGGACTTGCGGCATATTATTATACGTATGTAACTGGTAGTAAATTAATGCTTACTACATTTCTATCTTTAAGCACATTTCTAATGATTTTTGGTTCCTTCATTACACCTTTTATAAGTAGACTAGCAAAAGGTTCACGTAATATGTACATTTTGGGTATGGGGATATATGGATTGTGCCTTGGATCCGCATACTTCTTTGGCAAAACAGCTGTATCTTTTACAGTTCTTATGTGCCTTGGATATATAGGCTATTCATTTTCACATGCAAGTGAATCAGCTTTATACTCAAATATTGTAGACTATACTAAGTGGAAAACTGGCAAGGATTTGAAGCCTTTCATGATGACATTGTTTTCACTTGTACCAAAGATAGGTACAACTGTAGGGAGTGCTGTTCTTGGTTTTGGACTTGTTGCGGTTGGTTTTCAAAAAAGTAATGTAACACCTCATGCAGTTAATGGAATTAGATTATTAATGAGTGGTATACCTGCTGTCCTGTCAGTTATATGTATTATAGCACTGTTGTTATTTCCTCTTACAGATAAGAAGGTTATAGAGATGCAGGCTGATATGGTAAAGAAGTAATATTTCTGATAGCCAGTATAGTATTGTATGATATATAATTATCAATGAATCTTACTTAGTGGGAGTTCGGTTTCTCCCACTAAGTTTAGATGAATTATCTAGGGGCGTAGATACTGTTAGCTCCCACTTTGATAGAAGTGGGAGTGTTACAGTAGGTAGCCATCAGATAAAAATACTTCAGCACAGTGGATTAGATGTGATGAAGTATTTTTAATTAGAAATAGTGTTTAAAAAGTTTTAGGGTTATTAAAATGCTTTTCAAACATAATAATACTAGTTCCTTTAACTTATTATCAAAATTTTAAATACTGGAAGGGGAGTTCATAAATTGGAAGACACAGACTTTTTAGAAGATGTAAATAACATGTGCAGAATTGATATGGACAGTATACTAGAATACGATATATCATCTTTTGTGCTTCAGGCTATATTTGATTGCTGTTATGATGGCCTCATAATTACGGATGAAAATCTTTTAATAAAAAAAGTAAACATAACAAACGTTAAGATATTGGGAGTCAAAGAAGAAATATTATATACAAATTATTTAAATGATATATTAAAGGATGATTTATTGAAAACTGTAGTGCTTACAGGTGAAAGTAAACAAGCCCAGGACTGCAGCTTTTGTATAAATAGTAATAAGATAAATTTGGATATGAAAAGGGTGCCTTTACAGGCGCATCAAAAGGAGGAAATCCGGGGAAATTTGAATTAGCAGATGGAGGCACAGTATTTTGTAAGCCAGCTTAATGCTAAAAATCCGTGTGATCCCAAGTATATAAATCCATCCTACATAGAAAAGTTGAAGATGCATAATTTTGAGGGAAATACAAGAGAACTTAGAAACGTGGTGGAAAGGTCGTATTATCTCTGTGAGGAAGCTATGATAACTTCAAAGTATCTTATGGACAACAGCGTTAAGGTTGAAGTACCAATAAATAATGATTCTCAAAAGCAAATATGGTATAGACTTGAATTTGTACAGCAGTAAATCTGAAAAACAAAATTAAATATAACTTGGGAATTAACATATGCAGCAAAATTCTTGTCATGTACAGGGGAAGTATAGTTGAAGTGATAGACAATACAAATAAAAATTACAAAATAAAACATCCTTATACCAAAAGCTTATTGAATTCAGTTCCTATAGATAATCCAAACAAGAGAAATATAATTTAGGTTACAAGTAAGTACTAGAATAGTTTCATAATGATAAAAATCTCAAAGTGATACAAAAAAGGTATCGCTTTGAGATTTTTTTTGCTTAAATTGCGAAAAATAGGGCTAATATGTTTGGCATAAAATTTGCTATATAACTAAATATATACATAAAAATGAAAATTTTATATACAAGGAGGGGATCAAATGGAAAAAATTGAAAGCTATTGGAACAATCGGGCAAATACATATAGTGAAATGATAAGTGAAGATATAAACAGTTTTAAAAGGGAAGCCTGGAGTAAAATAATTAAAAGTAAGGCGGGAGATAATGTAAAGGCATTAGACATAGGTACAGGACCTGGTTTTTTTGCAATAATCATGTCACAAATGGGATATGACGTAACTGCTGTGGATTGTTCTACAAATATGCTTGAGGAAGCTAAATCCAATGCACAGTTGGCAGGAGTAAAGGTTAAATTTATGAAAGGCGATGTGGAAAATTTAGACTTACCTATAGAAAGTTTTGATTTAATAGTGAATAGAAATGTTACATGGACTTTAAAGGAACCTGTAAAGGCTTACAAAAGTTGGTTTAGTCTTTTGAAAAAAAACGGGAAATTACTTATATTTGATGCAAATTGGTATTTAAGGCTGGCAAAACCTGAACTTGAAGAAGAATATACAAAGGATATGAAATTGGCTGTTGATATGGGTTATGATTGTAAAACCAACGAGAAACAGAGATCAAAGTGTAAGGATATTGCAAAGGATCTTCCACTGACGTATGAACTGCGTCCTGAATGGGATAAAAGGGTATTGGATCAATGTGGATTTGAAAAAGTAATTATTGAAGATGATATTTCAGATAAAATATATACAGAAGAAGAGAAAGCAGCTTATAGAACAGCACCTATGTTTAGTATATGTGCTTGTAAGTATTAACCAATAAAAGGCTGAAAGGGGGTGAATACATTTATGATTTTTAATGGAGAACATGAATATAAATACCATCATATTGAGAATCACAGCGGTGATAAATGTGAACACAGCGGTGATCATGCTGCTGCAGGTGAAGGATTAAAAGATTGCAGTTCAGATTTAGATAAGGAAGAAAAAACTTTAAAGATATTGCTGGATCATTGGGTTGAACATAACAGATCTCATGAAGAGGAATTTAAAAACTGGGCTGAAAAGTCAAAAGCAATGGACAAAGAAAAAACAGCTGAATTTATACAAAAAGCTGTGGAATTTATGGAAAAGTCTAATGAAATGCTCATAGAGGCTAAAAAAAGTATGTAATATGCTAATGACCTGCAAATAATTATTTTGCAGGCCATTGCTGTGAGGCATTTTCAAGAAAGGGTGAAAAAATAATTTGCGAAAATACATAATGAAAAGGTTATTACATTTAGTACCTGTTTTATTTGGAATTACTTTTTTAACATTTGCACTTACATATTTTTCTCCAGGTGATCCAGCACTGTTGATGCTTAGTGCAACAGGTGTAACCCCTTCTCCAGAACTTGTACAAAAAGTTAGAGAAGAATTAGGATTAAATAATCCTTTTTTATTTCAATACTTACATTGGTTAGGTGGTGTATTTGTAGGAAATTTTGGCACTTCATATAAATACAGCAGGCCTGTGTTAGATTTAATAGTAGCAACTTTGCCAGCTACTTTTAAGCTTGCAGGTGCATCAATTGTTATGATGATGTTTATAGCACTTCCTCTGGGGATTATGTCAGCATTACATAAAAATAAAGTATTAGATTATATAATTAGAATTATATCTTTTTTTGGAATATCTATGCCAGGATTTTGGGTTGGATTATTACTTATGTATATATTTTCAATTAAATTTAAACTTTTACCGGTTGTGGGTGATACAGGATGGAAAAGTATTATATTGCCTGCGGTTACTTTGACAATTGCAATGGCATCAAAATATACAAGGCAGCTTAGGGCGGCTATACTAGAAGAAATATCCAAGGATTACGTAATTGGAGCTAAAGCTAGAGGGGTTAAAGATAGAGCAATACTATTTGGGCACGTTTTAAAAAGTTCATTATTATCAATTGTAACTTTACTAGGGTTATCTCTAGGATCTTTACTTGGAGGAACAGCTATAGTTGAGACTATTTTTTCCTGGCCTGGAGTTGGAAAGTTAGCTGTAGAAGCTATATTTAACAGAGATTATCCAGTAATACAAGGATATGTTGTATGGATGACGGTTATATATGTACTAATTAATATGATTGTAGACATTTCATATTATTTTTTAGATCCAAGGATCCGTTTGGAAAAGAGGGCTTAACATGGAAAACCTTACAGTGTTTATAAAAAGAAATAAGTTGTTTATATTTCTATGTATGTTAGCGGTAATTTTAATTTCAATAAGTTTATCTGCGAACTACATAGCTCCTCATGATCCTTTTAAAACAAATATGACCAATGCACTTCAAGGTAGAAGCAGTAAGTTTCCATTAGGTACAGATAACCTTGGAAGATGTCTGCTTTCAAGATTGTTATATGGAGCATCCACTTCTCTAAAAATGACTTTTTGTCTAGTTATAATAATATTTATAGTTGGAACAGCATTGGGAACAATAGCCGCATATTTTGGGGGTATAGTTGACACAATTATAATGAGATTTTCTGATATTTTTCTTGCTTTTCCAGGTATTATTTTTGCTATAGCTATTGCAGGAGTGCTTGGACCTAGTTCGATGAATGTTGTTATAGCTTTAGTTGTAGTGAATTGGGTTAAATATGCAAGAGTAAGTCGAAGCTTAGTAATGTCTGTAAGAAAAAAGGAGTACATTAAAGGAGCTAAAATGGGAGGAGCTAAAGAATATCAAATAATTTTAAAATATATATTACCTAATATAATACCATCGCTTATTGTAATAGCTACTATGGACATAGGAACTATGATGCTTGAAATATCATCTCTTTCATTTTTAGGTCTTGGGGCTCAGCCGCCGACTCCTGAATGGGGATACATGCTTAATGAAGGCAGAAATTACATGCAGACTTCACCAGGACTTATGATATATCCAGGTGCTGCAATATTTATGACTGTAATGATATTTAATTTACTGGGAGACAGTATAAGGGATATATTAGATCCTAATAAATGAATATTAAAAGGAGAGAACACAAATGAAATTTAATTTAAAAAGAAAATTAGCATTAATATTTACATCAGTGTTATTATGTACAAGCTTTTCAGCCTGTACAGGTGGAAACTCTGCTGACAAAGGCAGCAGTGACAAGCAAAAAAGCATTATATTTGGGACAAACCAGTTTCCAAGTAATTTGGACCCAGCTTCTGAATGGAACGGTTGGTTTGTTTCTATGTTTGGCGCAGGAGAAACCTTAGTAAAGCTTAATAAGAATATGCAAATAGAGCCCTTACTTTCTGATTCCTGGAAAAGAGTAGATGACTTAACCTGGAAATTTCACATTAGAAAAGAAGTTAAATTTGATAATGGCAAACCAGTTACTGCTCAGGCTGTAAAAGCATCTCTTGAAAGAACATTGAAAATGAATCCAAGAACAAAAGAAATATTACTTATTGATTCTATGACTGCAGATGGACAAGATATAACTATAAAAACTAAAATTTCAAGTGAAGCATTCTTATCAAATATGGCAGATTCTTCAGCAATAATAGTAGATGCCAGTGCTCCAGCAGATACCTTTGCTAAAGCACCAGTATGCACAGGCCCTTTTAAGGTTAAATCATATACTCCAAATTCAAATGTAGTAGTAGAAAAAAATAAAGATTATTGGGGAGATAAAGCTAAGGTAGATAAAGCAACTTTTAAGTATATTAAAGATGATAATACTCGTGCAATGGCGCTTCAATCAGGAGAAATCGATGTAGCACAAAACATTCCAAGTAATAATATGTCATTATTTAAAGATAAATCTAAATACAATATAGATAAAATAACTAGTTTAAGAATAATAATGTCTTATGAAAATTTAAATAATGAGTTCTTAAAAGATCCAGCAGTACGTAAAGCTATTTCCTTAGCAGTTGATAAAGATACTTATGCTAAAACACTTCTTAAAAATAGTGCTGTGCCTGCAATTGAACCTTTTCCAGAATCCTTGCCTTATGGGAATAAGAACCTTACAGGATATAAGCATGATAAAGCAGCAGCAGCTAAGCTTTTAAGCGATGCAGGATATAAAGATACAGATGGTGATGGCATACTGGAGAAAGATGGTAAGAAAGTAGAACTGAATTTAGCCTTTTATACAACTCGTTCAGAGCTTCCGATAATTGCACAAGCAATGCAGGCGAATCTTAAAGAAATTGGTATAGGAACTAAGTTACAATCTTATGAGGTTATTGATCCAGCACTAAAAAGCGGAAATTTTGATTTGGGTTTGTACAGTGTAAATACTGCAACTTCAGGAGATCCACAGTTCTTCTTGGAACTATATTTTAAAACCAATGGGAATGCAAACTATGGGAAATATAGTAATGCAGAGGTAGACTCTCTTATTGATAAGCTTAAAACTGAAAAAGATACTAAAGAAAGAGGCAATATTGCTACAAAAGTACAGCAGAAATTGTTGGAAGATAACTCTAATTTATTTCTTGTTACTCCAATGCTTAATTTAGTTAGTAAAAATACTGTTAGTGGAGTAACAATGTATCCTGTTGATTATTATTTATTAGATAATAAGGTGAGCATAAAATGATGAGCGAAGAGATTTTAAGGATAAATAATTTATCAATAAAATACGGTATGCAAGAACCTGTTGTAAAAAATATAAGCATGTCAATTGCAAGTAAGGAGATAGTAGGAATAGTTGGTGAAAGCGGCAGTGGAAAATCAACACTTATGCGTGCCGTACTAGGTATCTTGCCTAAAGGAGCTGCTATTTCTTCAGGAAATATAATTTATAAGGATAAAGATATTCTTAAGTATTCTAAGAAAGAATGGCAAGAAATACGTGGTAATAAAATGGCTATTGTTTTTCAGGATGCAGGAGGATCATTAACTCCTATTAAAAAGGTTGGTAATCAATTTATTGAAAGCATAAGAAGTCATTTTAATATTTCAAAAGCTGATGCATATGACAAAGCAGTTAATATGCTTGGAAAAATGAGACTTCCTGATACAAAACGTATAATGAATTCTTATCCTTTTGAACTTAGTGGAGGTATGAAGCAAAGGGTAGGTATAGCCATAGCTATGACTATGGAACCAGAAATATTATTGGCAGATGAGCCGACCAGTGCTCTTGATGTAACGGTACAAGCACAGGCGGTCAGGCAGATGATGGAGCTTAGAGACAATTTCAATACAAGCATAATAATAGTTACACATAATATGGGAGTAGCATCTTATATGTGCGATAAAATAGGAGTAATGCAAAGTGGTGAATTAGTTGAGTGGGGAGATAAGGATGAGGTGATAAACAATCCAAAGTGTGAGTACACTGTAAAACTTTTATCAGCAATACCTGAATTGGAGGAATGTAATCTTGCTTCAAGAGAAAGAACCAATATTGACAATAAAGAATGTTGTAAAGCAATTTGATTTGCAGGATGGAAAAAAGTTAACTGCAGTTGATAATGTAAGTTTAGAACTATATTCAGGAGAATGCTTGGGGATAGTTGGAGAAAGTGGCTGTGGTAAAAGCACTTTAGCAAATGTAATTACCAATTTGGAAACCTTGACTTCAGGAGAGATTATTTATAATAAGAGAGATATTTCAAAGTTGAAGTGGGAAGAACTTAGACAAAATCGAAGAAAACTCCAGATGATATTTCAAGATCCTTCTGAATCCTTCAATCCCCGTATGAGGATTGGACAAATTATAAGTGAGCCACTTTTAAATTTTAAACTTATGAATAAAGCTGATGCGGAATTGAAGACAAAGAAACTTCTTCAAATGGTGGGGATAAGTGATGAACTTATGAACAGATATCCCCATCAGTTAAGTGGAGGACAAAAGCAAAGAGTTGCAATAGCAAGAGCTCTATCTTTGTCACCCGAGATTATAATATGTGATGAAGCTACTTCTGCTTTAGATGTTTCAGTGCAGGAACAGGTGCTTAAACTTCTTATAAATTTGAAAAAAGAAAAGGGACTATCATACATTTTTATATGTCATGACTTAGCAGTGGTTAGAAATATCAGTGATAGAATTATCGTAATGTATCTTGGACGTATTGTTGAAACAATTGACAGTGATAGACTTACTACTGCTGCAGTTCATCCATATACAAAGGCACTTTTGGCATCAGTATTTTCTGTTAAGGAAAGAGAAAATACTGAAATAGAAATAATAAAAGGTGAGCCGCCAAGTCCTTCTGATATACAGCCAGGCTGCAGTTTTAATTCCAGATGTACAAAATGCAAAGATATATGCTTTAAGGAAAAACCTGAATTAAAAGAAATAGAAAAGGGTCATTTAGTGGCCTGTCATTTATATAATGAATGGAAACAGTTACAATGAATAATTTGAAAAAGAGTATTAATTTAATAGAAGGCATTATATGGAAACAGATACTATTTTTTACATTGCCGCTTTTGGGATCCAACTTGATTCAACAATTATATAATACAGTTGATTTGATTTTTGTTGGGAATTGTCTTGGCAAAGAAGCTACAGCAGCAGTTGGAGCTAGTTCCTTGATAGTTATCTGCCTGGTAGGATTTTTTACAGGTATGTCAGTAGGAGCAAGTGTTGTTATTGCTAATATTGTTGGATCAGGGAAAAAAGAAAAATTAAAATATGCAATACATACGGCAATAGGATTGAGTTTTCTCGGAGGAATAGTGCTTTTCATTATTGGCTATATAGGTGCACCATATTTTTTAAAGTGGATGAATGTTCCAGGGGAAATACTGAAATCAGCTGTTTCCTATATAAGAATTTATTTTTTAAGCCTCATTTCGATTATTACCTATAATATGGGATCCGGTATTATACGAGCTATGGGTAATTCCAAAACACCAATGTATATACAACTTTTTGGTGGGATTGTTCATGTATTAATGGATGCATTGTTTATATCTATTTTTCAAAATGGTGTTAATGGGGTTGCATGGGCAACGCTTTTATCACAGACTGTAACTGCTGTATTGATATTATATTATTTGACACATTTAGAGGGCGAATATAGATTACAATTTAGAAAAATACGAATACATAAAGAAATACTGTTACCTATTCTTAAAATTGGAATACCGTCCGGGCTTCAAAGTACTGTAATAACATTGTCCAATGTTTTTGCACAATATTATATTAATAGCCTTGGGGTAAATGCAATTGTTGCATTTACTGCATATTTTAAAGTAGAATTACCCGTTTATCTTCCAATTGTAGCTTTTGGACAAGCAATTACAACGTTTTCCGGGCAGAATGTGGGTGCAGGAAATATTGAAAGGGTAAAAAAGGGAGCCAAGGTATGTATACTAATGGGAATAGGTGTAACCATAGTATCAAGTACACTATTGTTGATATTTGGACACCAAGCTTTTGAAATATTTAATCATGATAGTGTGGTAATTGATTATGGAATTCGAATAATAAGTACTTCATTTCCCTTCTATTGGGTTTATGTTGTTTTGGAAGTATTGGGTGATACAATAAGAGGTGCAGGAAAAGCGACTCCACCAATGGCGATTATATTATCTAATATATGCATACTTAGAATTATATTGCTTTTTACTATAATGCATTTCTATCATGATGTCCGGGGAGTAGCAATTACATATCCCATAACCTGGGCAACAACAGCACTTTGTATGGCTTTCTATTATCTAAAAGGTAATTGGGCAAAGAAGTTAGGCACTTCCCCCACTTTAGTAGAAGATGGGGGTGTTAGCAATGGTAGCGATCGGATAAAAATATTTAAATAGATAAATCTATCAGTATCAAAATAAAACTAAATTAAAGTAATTTATCAATATGGTACGAGAAGAATATTCAAAATGATAAAATTTATAATTTTAAGCAGGAATATTGCAAGCTGAAGAATTGGCATGCAAATTGCTTTATAAAATAGTATAGTTTTGAAATAAATTTAATTATTTAAACCCTAAACTCTAAAATAAAAAGTACTTAAGAGCAGTCCCTCCTGCACTTAAGTACCTTTTACCTTATTTTAACAATTTTGTTGTACATTTATTTTATTCGATGACTATCTGTTCTAATACCCACACATTCTGTTTATATAAACCAAAATAATAGGCATAAAATTTGCGGTATTGATATATACCTTGTATATTTGTATAATTAAGGTATATGTACAAAGTATATATAAATAATGTTTAAAGGGGAATGTATTATGAAAAAATTAGTTGTTAAAGATAAGTCTTTATGTATGTCTTGTTTAAGTTGTGAAATGGCTTGTTCTGAGGCATTTTACAAAACCTATGGCAATTCTTGTATTAAGATTGATGAAGGAAAAGATGGATGTGTAGATTTAAAAGTGTGCAATCAATGCGGAGTGTGTGCTAAAAAATGTCCTGAAGAGGCCATTAAACAAAATGCTAAGGGAATATATATGATAGATAAAAAAGCTTGTACTGGCTGCGGTACATGTGTAGAAGCCTGTCCAAAAGGTATTATTGTAAAAGTAGAAGACAAGCCTAATCCAAGTAAGTGTATGGCATGTGGTATATGTGTTAAAGCTTGTCCTATGGGAGTACTTGAAATTCAAGAAGATTAAAATGTTTAATAATGGATTTATTGAGAAAATAATGTTGAATTTTTAAAAATTTTTGCTTCAAATTTAACATAAAGGTAATAAAAATTTAATACTTTTACTATTAGGTGCTGTCAAATTGATAGTTAAAAGGGAAAGTGTAAAAAACACTGCAGCCCACCGTTACTGTATGGAGGATGAAACCCTAGTTAGGTCACTGGATTTTTATATCTGGGAAGACAGGGGAGTAAGATGAATCTGAGCCAGGAAACCTGCCTGATATGTCGGTGATGCTTTCGGAGGGGAAGATAATGCTATGTTTATTGAAAAAGTAAACGGTTATATTAACATGAGAGAACAGAAATGCTTTCTGGTTATTAACTATTATGGGAAATTATGTTATATAGAGATCTTCGAAGGGAGAAGGTCTCTTTTTATTTGCAGAGATTTATGGACAATCAAGTAAGTCATCAGATTTGTTCTAAAAACCTTGAAATTTCAAAGCTGTTCAACATACTTCGCAAAGAGAATCTTGAAAGAATTGTGAGTAATGAACTTTCACCAAAGATAGCGTCATAAATTCAAAAGTAGGTTCACAAATTCAAGGAAAAGTACTACAATTTAATGTAAACGAAGGAGATTTAGGTAGTAAAGATGAAATATTGTCACGTCATGATATGGGTAATCCCCAAGATTCTAGCATAGACCAGTCTTTAATAAAATCACCTATTGGCGGTATTGTTGTAAAAAAAGAAGTAAATGCGAGGACAGTTTTATCTTCAGGAAAAACTGCAGCACTTTTAGCAGATCCTGAAAACTTTTATATTACTGCCAAGATAGGTGAAATAAAAGTAACAAGATAGGAGGTGTGGAAAATTGTTGAAGTTAATGAATTTGTCTACATATAATTATGATGTTGAAAGATTTGATTGTAATAAAAATAATATAATAAACTTTTTAAAAAAACATAAAATGAATGGCATTGAACTTTTGCATCCTTTAGGGTTAGATGAAAATATTATTCCATGTAACCTTATTAAAGGCGTCCATTTAAAGTATTATCCTACATGGCTAGATTTTTGGAATAATAATACACAGGAACTTTTAAAACAATTCAGAAGTTTAGACGTTATTGAAAAATATTATGGTGGTACTAACAGAAAAATTATGATAGAGCACTACCAAAAAGAGATTAAAATGGCCGATAAGATTGGTGCAGAATATGCTGTTCTTCATGTGGCTCATGTACAAGAAAGGCATGTTTTCAATTATGATTTTACATATACTGATGAAGAAATTATAGATGCTGCTAGTGATCTAATAAATGAAGTTTTTAAAGGTATGGATACAAATATAAAATTACTATTTGAAAATGAGTGGTGGCCTGGATTTACCATGTTAAGTTATGAGAATGCATATAGGTTATTAAATAAAGTTAATTATTCAAATAAAGGATTTGTATTGGATACGTCACATTTAATGAATACAAATTTACATCTTAAAAGTGAAAAACAGGGAATAGAATATATAATAAATATTGTAAAAAATTTAGGAAAATTAAAAAAAATAATAAAAGGTATACATCTTAATTGTTCATTATCAGGTGAATACGTAATGAAAAAAATAAATAGTACGAGGGGAAAAGAATTTACGTTACCTCCAATGAGTGAAGAAATGTATATGCATGTTTTTAATATAGACAATCATAAGCCTTTTTCAGATACTTGTGTAAAAAAGTTACTGGATTTTATGAAACCGGAATATCTTGTCTACGAGCTTGTTGGAAAGTCTATTGGAGAGCTGGAACAATATATCGAGACTCAAGATGCAGCTTGTTTACTATAATTGGCACATTAAATATCATACTTGACATAAAAGAGAAATTGTGAGAAAATTAACGTAAATAATTACATGGTGCAATTTTACAGTAATTATTATAAAAGAATATAAAAAAGATATAGGTGCATTATTATGCTGAAAAGGGAAGCCAGATGAAAAGTCTGCACGGTCCCGCCGCTGTGAGAAAAGGAGTCCTTATTTATATGTCACTGGGAAACTGGGAAGGCTATAAGGATGATGATCTTAAGTCAGAAGACCTGCCTATATTGTTTAGGAACCATTAAGCTCTACGAGTGATAGGGAGGTGACTTAATTTTAGTATATTATTGTATTATTATACATTTTAACCCTCCTGGTTTAGTCTAGGAGGGTTAAAATCGTTTACGATGCATAAGAAGAAGTAACTTATTAAAATTGGAGGTCTTATAAAAATGCATATTGAAGATGGAATTTTATCACCACAGGCCTGGGGTACATGGTATGTAGTAAGTGCCATGTTTATTGTACCGGGTATTAAAGAGATTAAAAGAAGAGTTAAGGAGAATTTATATTATAAACCTTTTCTTGCTATGATGGGAGTGGCGGTATTTGTTATTTCTTGTATGCACTTTCCTGTACCTGTAACCGGTTCCTGTTCTCATCCTTGTGGCACACCACTGGCAGCTATTGTAGTAGGACCACTAGCTACTGCTGTAATCTCAGCTATTGGATTGTTTTTTCAAGCCATATTTTTGGGACATGGTGGTATTACAACTATAGGTGCCAATGATTTTTCCATGGGTATTGCAGGAGGAATTTCAGGATATTTTTGCTGGAAGGTTTTAAGGCATTTTAAAAGCCCTATATGGCTTGCAGCTGGAGTGGCAGGTTTTATTGGAGATATAGTTACATATTTGGTAGCAGCTTTGGAACTTGCAATAAGTTTGCATGGACATATCCCTATAGTCAAGCAGTGGATGATATTTTTTGCAGGGTTTGGACCTACTCAAATACCTCTAGCTATAGGCGAAGCAGTATTTACAGCTGTAATTCTGCAGGTTATGGTAAGCAGGCGTCCTGATTTAATGCCAGATGTACTTGGACGGAAATATAAGGAGGCAAGATAGCGATGAAATCAACTACGAATGCAGTAGATATAGAAAATAAGAAAGGTACAAGCATTAAATTTATAGATGGATTTACTAAATCTATTCTAGCGGTATTGTTAATTTTGTTGGTTCTTATATTTGGAGCAGGTAAGTATATGAGCAGTCATAACATGGAGGCTGGTGGCACTGATGACAAGGTAAACACCATGGCTTCAAACAAAATTAAAGCAGATCATCATCCATTTATTGAATTGCCTGGTGATGCAGAAGTAGGAGCTTTTTCTGTGGCAAATTTTTGTGCAGGATTGATAGTTGGACATCATTGGGAGAAAATATTTGGCAAATCAAAGTCAAATAAAAAATCTTTAGAGAAAGAGTAGAGTATAAACGAATCATTATTACAGAATTTTTTTATAATTAAAATATTTAATGCATTTTACTTGACAAATGAATGGCGTAAGTATATAATATAAACATAATCAAATAGTAAAGTATGTGGTTTACATAGGTAATTAAAAGGGAAAATGGTGAAATTCCATTACAGCCCCCGCTACTGTATTGGGTGACGATTTTAAATTTCCACTGGAGTATTCCGGGAAGGAATTAAAGAGGATGATCCTATAGTCAGGAGACCTGCCTATACTTTTGAAATAATCTTTCGGAGGGAAAGATTAATGCATTAGTAATTTTTAGGCTATGTTGTTATAAAATTGATATGGCTATGTAATGTGTTAATTAGGGACTTCCAAAAGAAGTCCCTTTTTATATATTGGTGTTAACTTAAACATATCTAATCCCTTTAATGCTGCTGTTGCAATGGTGTGCAACAGCAGTTTTTTTAATCATCACTTAAACTTTAAATCTAACCACTCAGATAATCTAAATTAATGATGAAATAATCTTAAATTTGAAAATGCCATTACCATATTATAATCGTTACAAGCTTTTATTACAATGTCATCTCTTATAGAACCACCTGGCTGAACAATGTATTTCACGCCGCTTTTAGAAGCTCTATCTATATTATCTCTAAATGGAAAAAATGCGTCAGATCCTAAAGATACACCCTGAAGTTTTGAAAGCCAATCATTTTTTTCATTTAAAGTAAGCCTTTTCGGAATTTGAGTAAATACATCTTTCCATCCCATAGTTTCTTCATCAGTTACGTCATCGCGGAGATACTGGTCTATTACATTATCCATTTCAGGTCTTTTAAGTCCTTCTTTAAAAGGAAGTGATAGTACCGTTGGATGTTGCCTTAAGAACCATATATCTGCCTTTGATGCAGCAAGTCTTGTACAGTGAACTCTTGACTGCTGGCCTGCTCCAACTCCAATTACCTGACCGTCTACTGCAAAACAAACTGAGTTAGATTGTGTGTATTTTAAGGTGATCATTGAAATTAGAAGATCTCTTTTAGCACTTTCTGGCATATTATTATTATCTGTTACTATGTTTTTTAAAAGATCATTTGTTATAACTGCATCATCCCTTTTTTGTTCAAAAGTTACTCCAAATATCTCTCTTTTTTCCATTTCTTCTGGTTCATAATTTGGATCAATTTGAATTATACAGTAGTTTCCTTTTTTCTTTGTCTTTAGAAGCTCTAGTGCTTCCTTGCTGTAGGATGGGGCAATTATTCCATCTGAAACCGATGCTTTGAGTATTTTAGCAGCAGATAAGTCAACTTCATCACTTATAGCTGCAAAATCTCCGTAGGAAGACATCCTGTCTGCTCCTCTTGCTCTTGAATAAGCAATGGCTGCAGGGGAGAGTTCCATATCTGAAACTGCATATGCTTTTTTTAATACATCATTTAGAGGCACTGCAACTGCAGCACCTGCAGGACTTACATGCTTAAAAGAAGCAGCACTACAAAGTCCTGTGGCATTTCTAAGTTCCTTTACAAGTTGCCAGGAATTAAAAGCGTCCATAAGATTGATATATCCAGGTCTTCCGTTTAAGATCTTAAAGGGAAGAGTACCTTTTTTCATATAAACTCTTGCAGGTTTTTGATGTGGGTTGCACCCATATTTAAGTACAAATTCATTCATTTCCATGTATAAAATACCTCCATTTTAAATTTAAGCATAAAAAAACCTGGGCAAATTATATAATTTACCCAGGCGGTCGATATCTTTTTTAATCATGCTCCCTATGGTAAACTCCATTTCCGCCAGTTACATGATTATTTTATGCAATTTATTAAATTATATTATATTGAAAATGTCATGTCAAACAAATTGTTGAAGAATTTATTTTAAGCTGTTATAAATCATTTGTAAATTATATTTCATACTTTGTATGTAATTTTTATTATCTTCATTTCCCTCTATTGTATATATTTTTTCTACTTTTGCTCCAACTTCTTTTGCAAGGGTATTTGATACTTTAGGGCTTACCATGTCTTCTACAAAGATAGTTTTTATTTTATTTTGTTTACAATAGTTTACAAGTCCCTCTAATTTTTTAGGGGAGGGTTCTCCTTCTGCAAATACATCTTCTACACTATTTTGTTTTAAACCAAAATCTCTGCAGAGATATGCAAAAGCAGCATGTCCTGTTACAAAACTTTTATTTGAAACTGTATGAAATTTTTGGTTATATTCGTTGTATAAATCATCAAGTTGTTTTGAAAAATCGTTGTAATTTTTTTCGTAAAAGTTTTTGTTTGATGGATCTGCTTTAATTAAGGCATCTTTTATGTTTTTAGATTGATTCTTGGCATTTTTTAGACTTAGCCACATATGGGGGTCGTATTGCCCGTGCTCTTTTGTTTCATCATTATCAGTATTTTTAATTGGAACTGAACCTTTTGAAGTATCTATTGAAATTAAATTTTTATTATTTATAGATTTTAAAACCTTGTCTTTCCAGGATTCCATACCCAATCCATTATATATAAATACATTGGCATCGCTCAAGTTTTTGAAATCTTTTGCAGTTGGTTCAAAATCGTGAGGCTCTGTGCCAGTAGGTATCATTGTAATAATATCAATTTTATTCTTTCCAATAGCTGAAGTAAATTCTCTCATTGCATTAAAGGATACAACTACTTTTACTTTGGATTCTTTAGTATTATTTGAGGCTGTTCCCGCAGCACAACCTCCTAAAATGAAAATAATGCAGGTAAAAATAAGGGCTAGTATTGTAAACTTAATTGGTATATTTCTTTTAAGCATAAACTTCCTCCTAAAATATTATATATGCAAATGCAAACAAATTGCATTTGCATATATAATATTACTAGCTGAAAAGGAATTTGTCAATAAATACTAGAAACTTAAGATTTTTATCCGATGGCTACCAGCCGTAATACCCCCATCGCACACAGCGAAAGCGACTGTCGCCAAATCAAAGATTTTGGGGCATCTGCTTTTCTTATAAAGTGGGGGGATAACGGCTGCTACGCCCCTGGATAACGATTTCTAAGTTTCAGATGGAGAAAAAACTCCATCTGAAACTAAGAATTCTGTTTATCTTTAGGAATATGATGGTAAAGTTAACATTGACAAGTTATGTTTGAATAGTTTACAGTAAAATTAAGTAATTTGCAAAATGCTATAAAGGGGATAATTAAAAATGATAGTATTTGATATACCCGGCAGCAGGAGTATTACCATAAAAAATGTTATTTTTGATTTTAATGGTACTCTTGGACAAGACGGGATTTTAATTGATTCTGTGGGGGATAAATTAAAGGAGTTGGCAGGCAAAGGCGTTAATATTTATGTGATTACAGCAGATACTTACGGAACTGTAAAAAATCAGTGCCAGGGTCTTCCAGTTAAGGCTAAAGTATTTAATAAAGAAGATTCATCTAAAGATAAAAAGTATATGGTTGAAAAGCTAGGATGTGATGTTACCGCATCTGTTGGCAATGGAAGAAATGATCTAGAAATGTTTAAAAATAGTATTATATCTATTTGTGTTATTGGGAGAGAAGGATGCTTTACTAAATCTTTGCTAGAATCTGATATAGCAGTTACAAATATTTTAGATGCTATAGATTTATTGTTAAACAATGATAGAATTAGAGCTACACTTAGAACTTAAGCAAAAGTAAAAAATAGAAGGAGGAATAAATATGTGGGTTGTACTCGGATACATAGCTGCTATTATATTAGTGAGCATATTAATCTCAGTATTTTCAAACATTAAGTCAAATAATGAAATTAGGAGAAGAATAGAAAATGATTGGGGTGCAGAGTTTGAAGAAAAATATACGGAAGATGACCTAAAGAGTACAGCGGAATACTTTAATAATAGAAAAGAAGTGGAAAAAGGAACAGTTTTTATTGATGAAATTACCTGGAAAGATCTTGATATGGACAGTATTTTTAAAAAAATAAACAATACAGAAAGTAGTCCTGGAGAACAGTATTTATACAATATATTAAGAGAACCTATATATGATGAGGAGAAACTTAAACATAGAGATGAATTGATAAAATTTTTTCAGAATAATGATAAAGAGAGAAAAAGTATACAATATATACTTGCCAAACTAGGCAAAAATAGGGCTTGTTTTATAACTGATTACTTTTACAATAAGGGTAATAAGAGAAAATCATTACTGTTCTACTACAGAATTTTGTCTTTGATCCCCTTTGCAGGTGTAGGATTAATATTTCTAAATCCATATATAGGACTCGCTACTATTATATTGTCCTTTTCCTACAATATATTTGTATATTACAAAGAAAAAAATAAGATAAAGCATAAATTTGAATCCTTTATGTACATACTTAAAATAGTAAAATATGCTGGAGATATTTTGAAAGAAGATGTAAAGAAGTTTAAAGATTACAATAAAAAATTAAAGGAGGCTCTTAAAGAGCTAAGATCTATAAAAAGACTTTCTTTTGCTTCAAAAAATAATGGTACAGATGTAGGGATAATAGCTGAGTATACTAGTATGTTTTTACTCACGGATTTAATTAATTATGAAAAAATGTCAAATGCCCTTATGGAAAGAAACAGTGAGTTTAAAGTAATATTTGAAGTAATTGGAGTGATAGACAGTTGTATGTCTATTGCAGCTTACAGGAGAAGAATAAAAAATTATGTTACTCCAGAGCTTACTAAATGCAGAAGAAAGCAGGAAAATGTGAATGTGTTTAAAGATATAAGACATCCTCTTATGGAAAAATCTGTGCCGAACTCCATAGAGATTTCAGATTCCATTTTAATTACAGGGTCCAATGCATCAGGTAAATCAACTTTTTTAAAAACAGTAGCTATAAATATTATTTTAGCGGAGACAATATATACCTGTCTTGCTTCAGAATTTAAATGCTGTTATTTCAAAATATATACATCTATGGCTTTGAAAGACGACATATTTAGCAATGAAAGTTATTATATAGTAGAAACTAAATCTTTAAAGAGAATTATAGATAATTTAAATGAGGATATACCTACTATATGTTTTGTAGATGAAATTTTACGAGGAACCAATACTGTAGAGAGAATTTCAGCTTCTTCTCAAGTGCTAAAATATTTAACTTTAAATAATTGTATATGTATTGCAGCTACCCATGATGTGGAGCTTACTCATATACTTGAAAGATATTTTCAAAATTACCATTTTCAAGAGAGTATTGAAAACAATGAAATAAAGTTTGATTATAGAATCCATGAAGGAAGGGCTACCACTCAAAATGCAATAAAACTTTTAGGCATTTTAGGATATAGTGATGCTATTGTAAAAAAGGCGCAGGATAAGGCAAACAAATTTTTAACTGAAGGTATATGGGAAGTAGAATAAATATAAAAACTTTGCGAAGCAAAGTTTTTGAGAGGACAGAGGACAATTGCCAGAGGACAGTGAAGGATGATTTTTCTCCGCTATGCTACGAAAAATCTTCAATTTAAAAGAACATAAGTTTCTTTTACTTTTCATGGGTACTTTTTTAGTAAGTAATTATCTGAAAATCATAGATTTTAGATACCTACTTAAGTGATGTTTTGCTTTAGCAAAACAAGCTTAAAAATAAATTAGTTTTCTGACGTAAGGAGGAAAACTCACCTTCATTGTCCTTTGTCCTCTGTCAATTGTCCTCTGAAAAGTTGATTATATAATTATAATAGTGAGCATTCAATTTATAATTGAATGCTTTTATGTTAAGTATTATTATAATGTTTTTATGACAATGTTTACAAACGGGTTGAATAATTGCTTAAGTAGATGATATAATAGATATATCATAATAAAACACTATATTATGGAATAAAATGTTCCTTTGTATAACTCTATATAATGTTATGTTATGATTCACTGAAAAATAATATAAGTTTTAAACGCTGGGGGTGTTTTAATGAAAAAACTAAAAAAAAGTTTAGTACTCATTCTGGTTTTAATTGTCACAACCATGGCAGCAGGTTGCGGCGGTAGTCAGAGTTCAAGTGAAAAAAAGTCAGATTCCTCTACAAAACAAGAAAAAGCAGTGACTTTAACTGTATCTGCTGCTGCAAGTTTAAAGGATTCTATGAATGAAATCAAACAGTTATATGCAAAAGATCATCCGAATGTTACTATTACATATA
This sequence comes from Clostridium coskatii, assembly GCF_001675205.1. Taxonomy (NCBI): domain Bacteria; kingdom Bacillati; phylum Bacillota; class Clostridia; order Eubacteriales; family Clostridiaceae; genus Clostridium; species Clostridium coskatii. The sequence goes on from NZ_LROR01000089.1 coordinate 69,873, forward strand.
ATTTTGGAGCATCAGGGACTCTTCAACAGCAAATTGAACAAGGAGCACCAGCAGATATATTTATGTCTGCAGCAACAAAACAGATGGATGCATTAAAAGGTAAAAATTTGCTAGTAAACGATACTATAACTAATCTTTTAAAAAATGATGTAGTTCTTATAGTACCTAAAAATTCATCTTCTAATGTTAAGAGTTTTAACGATTTAGCAAGTGATAAGGTTAAAAAAGTAGCTCTTGGAGAAGTTAAAAGTGTACCAGTAGGACAATATTCCCAGGAAATACTTACAAATTTAAAGATAATGGATAAGGTTCAACCAAAAGCTATTTATGGTAAGGATGTAAAAGAAGTTTTGACCTGGGTTGAGACAGGAAATGTAGATGCTGGTATAGTTTATAAAACTGATGCATTAGTATCAAAGAAAGTAAATATTGTAGCTACGGCACCTGAAAACTCTCACAAGGCTGTAGTATATCCAACAGCTGTAGTTAAAGCTAGTAAAAATCCTACTCAAGCTAAAGATTTTCTTAAATTTTTATCAAGTGATAAAGCTAAAGCCGTATTTCAAAAGTATGGATTTAAACTTGGAAAATAATTTATTGTAATGGAGAGGATAAGTTTATGAATTTTGATGCTTCGCCTGTATGGATTTCGTTAAAAACTACATTTACGGCTACATTTATAACTTTTTTTATAGGAATTGCAGTAGCTTATTTAATGGTAAATTATAATGGAAAGTTAAGAAATATTTTGGATACTATACTTACCCTCCCACTTGTTCTGCCACCTACGGTGGCAGGATTCTTTCTACTCCTTATATTTGGAATAAATAGTCCTATAGGTAAATTACTTTCTAAAATTGGAATCAATATAATTTTTTCTTGGCCTGCTACGGTAATAGCGGCAGCTGTTATAGCTTTTCCTCTTATGTATAAAACTACAAAGGCAGCTTTTGAGCAGATAGATAGGAATATTGTAAGTGCAGCAAGAACATTAGGTGTTTCTGAATGGAAAGTTTTTTGGAAAGTTGTACTGCCTCTTGCCTGGCCAGGAATAGGGGCAGCTACAGTTCTTTCTTTTGCAAGGGCTCTTGGAGAATTTGGAGCTACTTTAATGATAGCAGGTAATATACCTAACAAAACTGAAACTATTCCTATAGCTATTTATTTTGCAGCTGAAAATGGAGAGATGGATAAAGCTTTTATGTGGGTGCTGTTAATAGTTGCAATCTCAACTATAGTCATTTTACTTATGAATTATTGGAATGACTATCAACAGAAAAATATATACGGTGTTAGGAGAAATTAAAAATGGGACTGTATGTAGATATTGAAAAGAAGTTACCAGGGTTTAGTTTAAAAGTAAAGTTTAATAATGAAAAAAATATAATAGGACTTTTAGGAGCTTCGGGATCTGGTAAAAGTATGACACTTAAGTTTATTGCTGGGTTAGATACGCCTGATAGGGGAAAAATAGTATTAAATGAAAAAGTACTATATGATTCTGATAAAAAAATAAATATTCCAAGTAGAAAACGAAAAGTGGGTTTCTTATTTCAAAATTATGCCCTATTTCCAAACATGAATGTAGAACAAAACATAGGGTTTGGATTGCAAGATATGGATAAAGATAAGAAAAATAAGATAATTTCTGAAAAGATAAATATGATGAATCTTAAAGGATTGGAGAGGAGATTTCCAAGTCAGCTTTCAGGAGGGCAGCAGCAGAGGGTTGCTATTGCCAGGGCCCTTGCAATAGAGCCTGAAATACTTCTATTAGATGAACCTTTCTCTGCATTAGATACTCATCTGAGAAGTAAAATGGAAGAACAACTTATACATATATTGTCCAATTATAATGGACATACGGTATTTGTGTCTCATAATAGAGATGAGATATATCGTATTTGCAAAAATATAGCGGTAATTAATAGAGGTAAAGTAGAAGCTTTTGGAGATAGAGATTATATATTCAAAAATCCTCCTACTGTTTCAGCAGCACAGCTTACAGGGTGCAAAAATATATCTAAGGTTGAAGTGGTAGATGAACATACTATAGAAGCTGTAGATTGGGGATGTACTCTTAAAGTTAAGGATAAAATTGAAGGTAAGGTATCCTACATGGGAATTAGAGCACATTATGTTGAATTAGCAGATGATAATAAAAATGAAAATATATTTAAATGCTGTGTAAACCATATAAATGAAAGTCCTTTTACAGTTTCAATTTATTTGGACAGTGTAGAGGAGAAAACATATACTAAGACTAAAAGTTTATTGTGGGAAATTCCAAAGGAAAATTGGGTTGCACTGAAAAAAATTAGCCAGCCCTGGAATATATATATAGACAAAGACAATTTATTTTTGATTGAATAAAAACTGCAAGATAGGGGTAAACTACAACTATCTTGTGGTTTTTATTTTATTGAGGTAAAAACACTATAAAATATATTAAAAAGAAGGTAATTTAATATGAAAATCAGTGCAAGAAATCAGTTAAAAGGAAAAGTTTCTGAAATTAAAGAAGGAGCTGTAAATGGTGAGGTTATAGTAGACTTAGGAAATGGAACAACTATATGCTCAATTATTACAATGGAATCCATTAAAAATTTAGGAATTAAAGTTGGTTCTGAAGTTACAGCACTTGTTAAGGCTTCTTCAGTAATTATTATGGCTTAAGGAACTTTCAATTAAATAGCCAGATTATTTACTAAATTAGCAAGTAATGTTTATTACATAACTTGCTAATTTTTTTATGCATTTCTATTTAAGAATGTAACTTTATGCATTGCTATATAAGGTGAATTACATGACAATAATGCAAATTTTAATATATTTATATTTTTTATAATAAAAAAACAAAAAATAAAGGAAAATAGACATAGATGTAGAATTTATAAACAAATGGAGATAATATAGAAAAATATAGTTAATAATTAAATTGATTTTAAAATTTGATTATAAGGAGGACAATTTATGCCTAAAATACTTATTGTTGATGATGCATCTTTTATGAGAATATCTCTAAAAACTATGCTTGCTAGAAATGGATTTGAGGTTGTTGGAGAAGCTGAAAACGGAGGCTCGGCAATTTTTAAATATAAGCAATATAATCCTGATATTGTAACAATGGACATTACAATGCCTGATATGGATGGAATTGAGGCGCTTAAAAAAATCAGAGAATATGATAATAAAGCTAAGGTTGTTATGATAACTGCAATGGGACAGGAAACTATGGTTAAAAGGGCAATAGTTAGTGGTGCTAAATCATTTATTGTTAAACCATTTAAGGAAGATCAATTAGTTAAAGCACTTAATAAAGTATTATCAGTTTAAATATTGAAACTAGGGGTGGTAAATTGTGTCAGATAAAAGCTCAGATGATGTTATACTTGAATCCTATATATTTGAAACATCCCAGCTTATTGATCAACTTGAAACATTGATATTGGAAAATGAAAGTGTAAATTGCTATTCGGAAGAAACTATCAATGAGATATTTCGCATTATGCATACAATTAAAGGGTCTTCTGCTATGATGTCCTATGAGTATATTTCAAAGTTGGCTCATTCTATAGAAGATTTGTTTTATTTTCTCAGAGAAGAGAAACCTAAAGATGTAGATTACGAAAGTTTATCAGACTTGATTTTAAAATGTGTGGATTTTATAAAAGTGGAACTTGAAAAAATAAAAAATGGGAATAAAGTGGATGGCAACTGTGATTCTATAATAGAGTACAATAAAAATTTTCTTATGGAGTTACAAAATCAAAAACCTAAGGAGAACATTAGTACAGAAAATAGAAATGAAGAAATCAAATTGACTAATAGATATGAGGCACTTATATTTTTTGAAGACGACTGTGAAATGGAAAACTTGAGGGCTTATACTGTAGTGGAAACTTTGAGAGAGTTTTCAGAAGAGATTAACTATATACCTAAAGATATAATGGAAAATGATGATACTTGTAAAACAATACATGAAAGCGGTTTTAAAATATTTATAAAATCCTATAAATCTTATGATGAACTTTGTGAAATTTTAAACCAGGCAGTTTTCTTAAAAACCTTTAAACTTGAACAGCTAGAAGATGCTGAACAGCTTCAGCAGTCTACTAAATCCAATCAAGGCATAAACGTATGTGATGAAAATACGAAAGATAAATCAATTATACAAGATTTTATAAATGTAAAAGTGGACAAGCTAGATAAGCTAATGTATTTAGTAGAGGAAATGGTTATTGCCGAAGCTATGGTTACTCAAAATCCTGATTTAAAGGGAATGAAATTAAATAATTTTGAAAAATCCTCAAGGCAGCTTCATAAAATTACAAGTGAGCTTCAGGATGTGATAATGTCTGTAAGGATGGTACCTATATCTATAGTATTTCACAAAATGAATCGTATAGTACATGATATGAGTAAAAAGTTAAATAAGCAAGTTCATTTAAAATTAATTGGAGAGGATACTGAGGTAGATAAAAATATAATTGAACACATATCAGATCCCCTTATGCATTTGGTGCGAAATTCCATTGATCACGGAATAGAATCAATAGAAGATAGAAAGTGTCTTGGAAAAAGTGAAAATGGAACTGTTACCTTAGAAGCAAAAAATGAAGGAAATGATGTTGTTGTAATTGTAAAAGACGATGGCAGAGGATTAGATAGGAAGAGCATATTAGAAAAAGCTATTTCAAATGGGATACTTAAGAAAAATCCAGAAGAAATGAGCGACCAGGAAATCTATAATTTAATTTTTATTCCAGGGTTTTCCACTAATGAAAATGTTACAGAATTTAGTGGCAGAGGGGTTGGTATGGATGTAGTAGTTAAAAATATTCAAAATGTATGTGGATCAGTTTCAATAGATAGTTTGGAAAATAGTGGGTCTACCATAACGATGAAAATACCTCGAACCCTTGCAATTATAGATGGTATGAATATAAGGGTAGGAAATTCCTATTATACTATTCCTATTACGTCTATAAAAGAGCTTTTTAGTGTGGAAAAAAACAATGTGATTTCTAATATGGACAGCGGCGAAATGATAATGGTGAGGGGTAAATGTTATCCTCTTATCCGTATACACAAATTATACAACGTAAAAACTAATGTTAAAAATTTAGAAGATAGAATAATTGTCATGGTAGAAAAAGACAATATGGGATTGTGCATATTTGCAGATGAATTAGCTGGACAACAGCAGGTTGTAGTAAAGTGTTTGCCTAACTATATAAAAAAAGTAAAAAATATAGATGGACTTTCAGGGTGTACCCTCCTTGGAGATGGGAGTATTAGTTTAATACTTGATATAGGTGAACTTGTAAATATGCTTGGTAAATAAAAGTGCGCAGTGAAAGGAGAATATAAATATGTCAGAAATTGTAGTAGATGATAGCTTAGTTGAAGAAGAAGATACTCAAAAGAATAAATATCTTACTTTTACTCTTGAAAAAGAGTTTTATGGTATAGAAATTAAATACGTTATTGAAATAATAGGAATTCAACCAATAAGTGAAATACCTGAACTACCAGAATATATAAAGGGAATTATAAATTTAAGAGGCAAAATAATACCAGTAATGGATATTAGGTTAAGATTTAAAAAGGAGGCAATAGAATATAATGATAGAACATGCATTATTGTAATTCAGATTGAGGACATTTATGTAGGACTTATTGTAGATGGTGTCTCCGAGGTAATAGATATACCTGATTGTGAAATTGTAGAACCTCCAGAAATTAGCAAAGTTAGAAATAAATTTATAAAAGGCATAGGAAAGGTTCAAGATAATGTAAAATTGCTTTTGAATTGCAATAAATTGTTAAATAATGGAGATACAGATAGCTTAAGTAATATTTAATATAAAAGCAATCTGGTAATATGTCAAGATAGTTTTTTTAAAGATTTCGATATGTTTTTCTTAAAAAAGGGCGCACAAAATAGACGTTCGAATTTTTTGACAAAAAATCGAATGTTAGTTCGTCTTGATAT
>NZ_LROR01000090.1:0-2896 GCF_001675205.1 Clostridium coskatii
TATTTGATCCTGAAGCTTCTCCTAATCCTCCAATGATCTCTGATGCTTCATTAAACACTTCTGCTGACATTATAAGTTCAGATAAAAAATATTCCTTTTTTTCAAATCTGTTTCCTACAATTCCCATACCTTCTTGTAAATCTGCTATAATATCTAATACTGGTGTTCCATTTTCTTTTTGTGCTTTTACCTCTGCTAAAACCACATCTTCATCCAAATCTGCCATTGCATCAACTAACTTTTTACTCATAATACTTCCCCCTTTAATTTAAATTGAATATAATATCTTTCAAATAAATCATTCATTAAAAAGTATAAGCCCTACATAAGAAAGTGTATTTAATCCATTATAATATGGAATTCCTGCTCCTTTTTCAAGTGCCATAACATCAATTCCATAAGCCTCAACAGATGAAAGTGCTTTATCTGGATATCTGCACTCTTTTTTATCAAGATAAGTGCATCTTTTACACACTGTACAACACCCTGCATTTAGAGGTAAAATATCCTCAAACTCATATTTGTCTTTTATGCTGCTAACAATATTTCTAAATATTTTTTCATGAACATCTTTAGAAGCAGCCATACCTCTCCAGTCAAAAGAATTAGACAATTTATGAACTGTCTGTATTAAAAGTCCTTTTCTATACTGTTTAACTTTTTCCATTAATTCTGATATAGGACCAATAGCTGGCGGACCCATCCAGTTGGTGTCATAATTGCCACAAATATTTTTCTCACAGGCTTTTCTGTAATCTTCATGAAATTTAATTTTTGATGTATCTATAACTGCTGCGTAACTTGCATCTAACTCAAGTGCATCTTTGACCAAATCGTCAGAATTAATTTTCATATATTAGCTCCTCCTAAACTAGAAAATATTAAAATATATTTAATTCATATAACATAAAAGCTCTTCATCTAATTTTTTTAACACTACAGATTTTAAAGTTTCTTCATCAGTTCCAAAAACAATGGCTGTCATATTCACTGTAATATTTTTTATATCATAATCATTATTTTCAGAAAAGGTTTTAACGTTAATTTTCTTTCCTGTAGTAGCAACCCATAAATTAAAATCATTTTCATCCTTTACAAAGATTTTAATATGACCTATAAAATGTTTATTTTCTATGGCCCACTTTCTTAAACTTTCAATCCAATGTACAAAAGATTCTTGTAACTTATCTCCTTTAGCTTCTTTTTCAAGTTCAAAAGACTTTGTATATGAAAAAACAGCTGGTACTTCATTTAATTCTCCATATAAATCTTCTTCAGTTTCATCGCAATGATGATGGTGGTGATGTTCCTCACAATGGGAATGGTCATGTTCATGATTATTCATTGCTTTTAGCCACCTCTTTCCATATACTATCATTTATATCTTTATTTGCAGATACCTTATATAAAGCAGCCTTTGGATTAACTTCTTTTACAGAACGTTCTATATTTTTTAATTGCTTATCTGTAACTAGATCTATCTTATTTACAAGAATTGTATTTCCATCTGATATCTGTGATTTTATAAGTACCGGTGCTATTTCAGTAAGTTCTTCAAATCGTTCTGCATCAACTACACTTACAATCCGTATGCTTTCTATTCCCTTACCATATTTATTAAGTGTACCTAAAATCTTGCTAGGATAAGCTAGTCCTGTAGTTTCAATAATTACCCATTCGGGATCAACTTTTTCACGAAGATCATTTAAAGTAATTACGAGGTCAGATGAAAGCTGACAACAAATACACCCAGAAAATAATTCTTTTACACTTAATCCTTTACTTTTAAGCACTTTGTCATCAATACCCGTTTCTCCAACTTCATTTTCAATTATTACAAGATTTTGCTTATTGGGACTTTGTTTTTCAACTAAAAAATGTGCTAGTGATAATATTAAACTTGTTTTACCAGAGCCAAGAAATCCTCCAAAAATAATTAAATTCATTTAATTACACCATCCTTTTCATTGGAACTAGAGTTCAAATTATTTTTTTAAACTTCAGATCTACCATATATATGTTCCATTGAGACCGTTTCATAGGGGTTAATTACTACAAATTCATCATTATTCCAAGGACCAGTTAAAAGCTTTTTAATATAGCTAATTGTTCCAGGAATTACTTCCTGTTTTAATTTTAAATCTGCTGCAATCTGATGAGTTATTTTTATAAAGTCTTCTGATTCATCAGTTTCTGTTTCAATAACTCCAAGTCTTTCATAATTTCCTAGCATTATTTTATATACCTTATCTGCTTTAGCTTTCCCAAATCTTTTTACTGTATCCTTGTATTCAGCCCATATGTTTTTTTCAGAATTCAGCCAGCCTTTAGTGAGAAAATAAGTTTCCTTTTCTTTTGAAATATTTTTTCGCCTTTCACTAGAACCAAGTAATAAAGTAATGCAATCATCTGCTCGTGGAAAAATAACTTTATAATCAAGTGATTTTAACCCGATGACGGCATTTCCGCAGTAACCAAAAGCCAAAAGCACCTGATCTACATTTGATATACTATCTAATTTTTTTTGTATACACTCTCTTAATTCTCCTGTATTAAGGTGCAGCCCCGATTCTATCCATAATATAGGATAATCACAATGAATTTCATTAATTACCCTTTCTAATTCCTCTTTAATAGTCCTGCATGCCACCACAACAGTTCTTATATTACTCATATAATCCCTCACGGAATGCTTTAATGAACTTTCTTGAGAACCTATCTTGTCCAAGTAATGTTTGTGATGCAAGTAAGGCACCCCTCATTTCCTTGTTTGTTGGATCCATAATGTATGAGTCCATTCCACGAGCCATAGTTTGAACCATAAATAATCTATTCAATACTTTTCTTGCTGGCAAGCTATATGATATATTACTTAATCCACAGGTAGTATGTACTC
>NZ_LROR01000091.1:0-1974 GCF_001675205.1 Clostridium coskatii
TGAGCCAGGCTGAAAGCTTAAAAAGCAGACACAACAAGCGTTGACTGAAAGGAGTGAAAGCAGTGCCTTGGGACATCAGACTCTGCTGATATCATACCATAGGATAACCTTTATTGAATATATAAATATTAATTGTATAGATGGAAATAGGATGAGGAAGAATCCCTCAAAGATGTCTCCTATCTCTATACTATAAAAAAGATAAGTTTACAACCAAATTTTCTTGGCTATAAACTTATTATACGAGGAGTGATGCTGTGAAAGTATTAATGGAATTTGCAGGTTTATACATTGCATCCATGGTGGCATTTGTAGGAATAATAGCTGTGGGTGTACATGTATTTAAAGCTAGAAATAGAGAATAAATGTTTTGAGGAGGGAACGCAGTGTTGGACAAAGAAACATTTAAAAATGCAGAAGGAAAGTTGTATGGATATTTTAGAGATTTGAATGAAATAAGTATTCTCGAAATCGAGTGTAAGGATCTTAAGGATCAAGAGGAAAGTATTAAATTGGATATACAACACTGTAATGTAAGTGTTGTTCCAGATATGCATATGAGTCCCGGTTTTGATGAAAGAGTTCAGACAAGTCCTACAGGAGAAAGTGTAGCAGAGAAAGGAATAATAAGAGAAATTGAAAAGCTTGAAGATGAACTTGAATATGTTGAAAGAAAGATCCGCGGGAACAGGAAAAGAATAAGGTAATTAAAGAGAAATACAGCTCGACTGAAAAAAGTGCTGACGATCCCTCCAATGTCAAAAGAAATGATGGATTTTATTACTTATAAGTACAAGTTAGATAAAAGTGTTGATTGGATAGCCAATGAAATGTACGGTGGGGTAAGGAGTACAGCTTACAGAAGGCGTGGAGAGATTTTGGAGGATGTAGTTAAATGGATGGATATACATGCGATAGCTGAGTAAAGGCTGTCGCTTTTTTATAGTTGAGAAAAATCATGGAATAAAATAAATTATTATATATTGTGTATATCTTAAAAAGGGGGCTCTCATTACCATTAAAGTTTATTTCTAGTGTAAGCCTAGCAGAATTAAGGCTTTAGGCAATATAATATATAGGCTTAAAGTGGCATTGGGGATTTCTAGTTAGTTTCTTATACTTGATATTTTGATAACTAATTAGCTATAAATTTAGTAATATCAAGTGCTTACGAGGAAATTAGAAATAAGTAATCAAAAGTAATAGCAAAAAAATTTTATTAAAAACGGCTTTCTAGGCACAAATTAAGTCAATTATTTTAATAGATATATTGACGATAAACGCTGTAAATTCATAGCATTGAGTTATATTTAATAAGTGAAAATATTTTGACTAATTTATTTATTTTTTAAAGGAGGTCCTTGAGTACCTATCAATTAAGATAAGTACTACTAGAGTGCCATGCTATCTCATGAAAATTGAGACATCTAGTAAACCTAAAGTGCCTATTATAGAGATAATTATCCAGAAGGATATAGCTTTAAGTATGAAGCTTTTAATCCTAGATCGCACAAAGACCTCCTCCTTATTCAATTTTTATTAATATATTTATATTGAATTTCAATATAAATATGCATAAAAGAAAGTGACAAATATTAAATTAAGTACTCTATAATAAATTAAAAATCATGGGACAAAAATGAGACATATTTGGGACAAGATTCATGTAAAGGTGGTATATACTATATATAGTCGATTATGGCTAAATGAAACATCAGGGATTACATTGGTGGAAATCTTTCTTTGGTATGCCTGTGGCTCCAGGGTTAAATGGGGCTACCAATGCGGGAAACCGTAAATAAAATTTAACATTATATGTTGTATAAACGAAGGTAAGCACTGGCTAATGAACCGACCCCCAAAAGTTAGACCTAAAATCTAACGATTGGAGGTTGGTTTTTTATTGGCAAAATATAGTTTTGAATTTAAAAAGAAAGTAATTGAAGCTTATCAGCGTGGTGAAGGTGGTTATTA
>NZ_LROR01000092.1:0-1897 GCF_001675205.1 Clostridium coskatii
GAAGACACTCGAAAAGTAGATGGAAATTCTGAAAAGATATTTAATTAAGCAACTACTTAGAAGTAACTGGAAAACTATTGGCGTACTTTGAAAAGCATATATTGTTACGGGATAAAGGATATAAAAAAGAGTGTGACAAAAAAGCCTAAGGTTTAGGCTTGCCAAAATATTCAATAAGTGTTCTATGCAGTCTTACTTTGTATAAGATTGCCAAAGCTAAAGCCGGTATGCTTTATCCAAGCATCTAAATGTATATTGATTACAGAAAAAGTTGCTAAAGCCATACGCAGCATAGCACTTCGAGATTTGTATTCTTCAATGTCATAATCATTAAACATTCGTTTGTTTGAGCGTTCAACAGAAGTTCTGGTTTTAAATTTATCTTTAAATTTTTCAGAACTACGGGGTACAGGAGGAAACATCCTCGGATCATAGTCAGGTTTAATGTGAATAACTTTACCATATTTACTGTTAGAGCATTTACACTCTGCAGGAGGTTCTAAGCCTTTTACTGCAAAATAACAACGGTATTTGATTCCCTTAGGTTTTGAATACCCCCAATTGGCAAAAGGGATTCCACCCATGCAGATAGGATTTCCATTACCATCAAAACAAAGTATATCAGGATGGGGATAATCAAATTTTGCTTTGGTTCTAGAATCTAACGAAATAAAAGGCAGAATATCATAGCGTTTAAGCAGCTCATAAGTAGGATAGTTATCCATGGCTCCGTCAGCAATAAAGTTTTTAAAGTGAAGGTCAGGATAAAGATTGTGAATACTTTCAAGTGCAAAAACTGTAGTGATGCTGTCATGGCGACTAGCCTGTACCATCTTAATGTAGATTGGAAGATCATAGGGACTATCGGAAGCAGTTACGTTAAAGAGAGTATTTCCAAAGAACCACTGCTCTCTATAACTATCCCATCCCCAACGTGCATCAGGATCTGAATATCGTCTGGGACAATGGCAGTTATATATGCCTTTAGATTTGCAGTCACAAACTTTGACTCCATAATGGCTGGCACCAGAATAGAAAGGTGAACCATCAAAGGCAACGGATAAGTTATTGATATCTCCAAGGATGCCCATATTAGAAGAGGTATCAACAACACATCGAGCAATAAATTTTTGAAAAATGGTTTCAGGACAGAAATTTCTAAGCTTACCGCCCAAAGCCTTATCAACAAGTTTTTTAACAGTTCCAGAATGCTTAGGAGGTTGTTTCTCTCCAGCTTTGAGTTTTTTCCTAGGCTTGGATGAGAAACTTTTAACCTTAAGTTTACGCTCAACGTGAAGTTTATGATCTAAAATCCATAAACGTACTAAAAAGTCATAATATGAGGATGCAGATGGGACACCATCTTCAAAACCACATATATCAAGAATCAAAGGATCAAAAGCTATTTTTTTAGCCCAATTTGTGATAGAATGTTCCTGTTGATCAAGCATTAATACGAGAGATCGTATTATACCTTGCTGATTTTTGGCGGGGCGGCCTAAATCAGAATATAAAGGCTTGATTACAGGGAGCAGGCTATCAAGGTTGAGAAGATAGAGTTTTGAAATACTCTTATCAAGTGCAACCAGCCTGCTTTTTTGCATTTCATAGTGAAGAAGCATTTTAAGATATAGCTGTTCTTGATATTCTAAATGAGGAATCCAATTTCGTAACATAATTAACCTCCTTGGGGAAATAGTATTTTAAAATCACAATACAATTTTACTCATAAAAAGAGGGGTTCTATCAAACGAAATGTTTTCTAGATTAGGATGCTACTGGTAATAAGTTTATTGGAAAATATGATATTAATTTAGCTTAAATATTAGGGGTGAAGCAGAGATGCTGAACCTTATACTATATAAAAATCAAGCTCTCTGAGTTTTCGAGAGCGTAC
>NZ_LROR01000093.1:0-1854 GCF_001675205.1 Clostridium coskatii
AAGTAATTGGTGGAACTGGTGCTGGTCAGCATTTAGTTGTTGCAGATATAATCAGTGCCGGAATTGGAGATAGAGTTCTTGTTTCAACCGGGTCATCAGCTCGAAAAATGTTAGATGAATGTGAGGACATCCAGGTTGATGCAGTTGTTGTTGGAATTATTGATGAAGACTGCAATGTAGAATAGACTCAGGAGGTACAAGAATGAAAAAATTAATTTGTGCAAAAGATGTTGAGACTGCAGAAAGGCAGGGCCAAAAAGTAGTGTACATTGGATGTGAAGCAATTATTACTCCATCAGCCAAAGATATAGCAAAAAGTTATGGCATAGAATTTTCTATTGAAAAGCAAGTCCTTGAAGCAAAAAGTTCTTGTGAAGTGGAAACTCCTTGTGAAACAAAAACTTCTGAGCTTGAAAAAGTTTTTGAAAATGGAATTGATAGTGAAGTAATTTATAAAGTATTTAAGATCATGATGAAAAAAGGCCTTTTAAATGGAATGATTGATTTGATTACCAATAAGAAGCCTTATCTTGCTGAGACTGACTCTATCGGTTTAAAGATTGTTCGTGGCAGTTCAGTAAAATATGAAGCACTTGATACTGGAAATCCTGATGACAAAGTATTTTATCAGGAGATAATCAATGCAGACGATGGTTCTTCAATGAATGCCGGATTTATTACAATTGAAAGTTGTAAATTTGATTGGGAAACAGAATGTCAGGAACTTTACTATGTTATAGAGGGTACATTGACAGTAACAGTGGATAATAAAGTTTATACTGCACATCCTGGTGATTCAGTATTCTTCCCTAAGGGAGCTAAGATAGCATTTGGTTCACCTGACAAGATGAAAGCATTCTATGCTACATATTAGAATGGCTGATCAAGGTTGAGGAGGGTTAAATAATGCAGGCACTTGGGTTAATCGAAACAATAGGACTTATTGCAGCTATTGAGAGCGCAGATGCTATGCTCAAGGCGGCAGATGTGAATCTTTTAGAAAAGACATATGTAGGAGGAGGACTTGTTTCTATTGTTGTAACTGGTGATGTGGGTGCTGTGAAAGCAGCTGTAGACGCTGGTGGAGCGGCAGTTAGAAACATAAATGACACATTGCTTGTTTCACAACATGTTATTCCCCGTCCACATGAGGAATTAGATAATATAATTGTATCAGCAGTACCACTGAAAGATAGAAATATTAAAACTGTTAATCCAGAAGAAAATCAATCAAAAGTGGTAACAATGGTTGAGGGCAATGAAGAGGAGTCAGTAGAGGTTTCTTTAAAAATAGAAGAACTAGAGTATGAAGATTCTAAAGAAGAGGATTCAATGATAGAAAATCCAACAAAAGATGATTCAATAGTGGAAGATCCAATAGAGGAAGACTCTAAAGAAGAGAATTCAACAGTAGAAAATTCAGAGAATGAGGAGATTTTGCCAGAAAAAATAACTGATCCTTTAAAAATGGATTTGACTAAACTAAATAGGAAAGCTGTAGATAAGATGGTACTTGACTATGGTTTAGAAAAAGCTATTGAGATTTTGAGTAAGTTTAAGGTAATAGAGCTTCGAAATCTCGCTCGTAAATATAAGAACTTTGGTATCAAAGGAAGGTCCATTTCTAAAGCAGACAAAATGCTGCTGCTTGTAGAATTCAGAAAATATTATGGGCATAATTAATAGGTTGTAAAATTTAAACATATGTAAAAAATCATTGGAGGGATCACAATTGGAAAATTTTGATAAAGACTTACGTTCTATACAAGAAGCAAGAGATCTTGCACGTTTAGGAAAAATTGCAGCAGACCAAATTGCTGATTATACTGAAGAACAAATTGATAAAATCCTATA
>NZ_LROR01000094.1:0-5886 GCF_001675205.1 Clostridium coskatii
CGTGCGCCTTTTTTTATCAATATGGTTATTTCAAATCATAAAAATTTGTCTTTAAACTTCTAACAATGCTTTTGCAACTTCTAAACATCTTTTATTCATTTTTATCAGTGAGTTTCGCAATTACCTAAGTAGGGTTATTTCTTAAACTAATTTTATCACGTACCTACCTTTCAATGCATCGTCTAAAAGTGAAATTGTTAAATTATTATCATTAAATATATTGCATTTTATTTTTATAATTTATTGATAATTTATTAACTCTAGTTTGCAATAAATTGCAATATACTTCATAATGTTGCATGTTTAGACACTTATCATCTTGCTTGTTTACATTACTTACTATATAATTTAATAAAAGACTATATTATGGAGGAATTATTATGGCAGTAAAAGTTAGCAGCTTATTAGAATTTCTTTCAGAATTTAAACCAACTTCTACATGTAAATGTTATCATGAGGTGCGTACTTTTCGTTTGTTAAATAACAATTTAAGTGACTTACATTCAGACTGTATATACATAGGTAAAGCTTCTCAACTACCATCTATTCAAACAACTGTACCAACAACATTTTTACTGATAAAGGATAGTGACACTTTTGCATATGATTCTTTAGTCCCTAAATGTGACTATATCTACGTTGAACCTAGTACAAACCTTAATATGCTATTTAACTCAGTACAGGATTACTTTGATAATGCTATGTACGTATCTGAATGTGCCCTCAAGATCATGCAATTAAATAAGAATACCTCTACTTTACAGGAAGTACTCGATTTAGGTCTGGAGTTATTAGGGAATCCTCTCTTGCTAGTAGATGTTTCTCTTTGTTTTATCGCTCATGCTGGTGGTAATACCGTTATTAATGAACCTTTATGGGAATGGACATTATCTAAAGGATATGTGACCGAAGAATATGTTAACTCTGTAATGATGGATGGACTAGCTGATGAAAGAACATATCCACAAAAACCTCTTTTAATATGGGAAAAGGGTATTTTAAATCATGATCAATTAGTTTTTCGTATTTTATACAATAATACTCCTGTAGGATATCTTAAAACATTAGCATATAATAAGCCAATATCTGAAACTGATCAACAGATTATTACACTTATAGGAAATTGTCTTTGCCAATTTTTAACTAATAATCATGCAGAACAGGCTTCTTGTTCTCCCCTAATAGAATCATTTTTAATATCTCTATTAAATGAAAAATTATATGATCGTAATGCAATTAATGAACGCATACACCAATTTAATTTGAAATTATACGATAACTTGATATTGATAGTTATTGAACTAAAAAATGACCTTTTACAAGACAAAGATAAAGCTTTTCTATTTAAACGAAAGCTTCAAAACTTCCTGGGACGAGATAACATTGTATATTACGATAATCACCTTGTAGCTCTTTATGATTATAAATCAGACGAACCATTCACAGAATTTGAATGGACTAATTTTGAAAATTTATTAAATTCTTTTAATTGTCGTGCTGGTATTAGCTTAGTATTTAACAATCTTTATTCATTGCCTGAATGTTACCGTTCTGCTTGTGAGGCATTGCATACCGGTTGGAAATTACATTTTTCTAAACCGATTATCAAATATTCAGATATTATTCTTCAGCATGTTTTCTTGACTTATGCCAATCAGAAGGATTTGTCACCTTTGATCCATCCAGCTATAAAGACTTTGCAAGAACTAGAATCAGATAAATACCACATGTTACTAGAAACCATAAAAGCATATATTACCAATAGATTAGAAATTGTACCAACTGCTAAATCATTATTTACTCACTATAACACAATAAAATATAGGCTTAATCGAATTGTGGAACTAACAGGACTAGACTTTACAGACTATCAAACTATATTTCAATTACAATTATCATTTCTTATCATGGACATGCTTGAACAGCTAAAAAAAACTGATGAATAGATTTAAAACCTTCTAATGCAAAATAAGCACCCGCTTTAACCAGTGCTTATTTTGCATATTTCAATTATTTTATTAAAATTATTTCAAATGTTAAACTTGTCATTTTTTCTATTAACTATTGTTTTTGTTCAGCCATCATTTGATCACCTTTTAATGTAGTGTATGACACTTTTATTTGATTATATTCTTTACTTAGACACTAAAGACTCCAATATTTTCCCCATACTATTAGCTTTAAGGATTGTATCTTCCTGCTCTTCAAAACTAGGTGGAAGATGTTTCTTTTCGATTTTATCCAAAATACCATATTTCTTAACCACATTCCCTGCATTACATTTGTGACCAAATCCACATGTGTAACATTGGGAATATCCATGAGCGGATACAGCACCAACTACTGACATCTTATTAACCATCATAGATTTTTTTATAATCGTATTGACTAAACTGGCTCCTTGCTCATTATAACTAGCACTAACCGCTATACCAATCTTGCCAGATAGACTAAAAGCTTCTCTGTGTCGAAAACAAAAAGTTCTTTCCAAGCATGCATGGCCAAGAGCATTTATAGTTCCTCCATAATTAGGTGCTCCAAAAACAATTGCATTTGCCATTAACATTTTTTCTGCTATTTCATTCCAGTCATCTTTAACTTTGCACTGATTATCGGCGGCGCAGAGTGTGCATCCAATACAACCATTTATTTTCTTGCCTGACAATGAAATGTATTCATACTCTAAATTACTTGCTTCCAATATAGCTTTCACTGTCTTGCTGGTAATTCCATATTTTCTTCCGCTTGCACTAATTCCCAAAATCATATTATACATCCCCTTTACTTATACTAAGTGTACGTTACTATACTAAGTGCTATCCTTATGTGACTGTCACTTAACTTACGATGATAACATTATCTGTTATTTGTATTAAATAGTATTCTATATTGAATTAAAAATTCCTTTTCTAGAATTTATCTTTTTCAAAGAAATCATTACCGTTAATATACAAAAATAAAACCTAAAATAGCTTTTACACTACTCTAGATTTTATTTCTTATTGAACTCTGTTTACGATACGTTACCTCCAGCTGCTGTATCAGCCTTTTGTACAGGAGTTACAGTATTCTGTATATTAGCTAGTTTTTGTTTCAACTCTTCATTTTCTTTCTGTACTCCAGCTAAATCTTGCTGAACCTTTTGAATTTGTGCATTTTTTTCAGCTTCTGTAGGAATAGCATGTCCTAAGTCATTTACTGCCTCTTGGATAAAATCACTAATAAGCTTTTTTTGATTCATTGTAGGTTCCACATTAATTTCCTTAAGTGCAGCATATACCGTGTTCTGAGCTGCCTTAAATCTGTCTTCATCAGTTTTTAACATTCCTGAATGATATAGTTGTTCAGCCGCTTTTACACCTGCTTTTGCTTTTTGTTCTATCCAATCTATTAAACTTCCTGCAGGTTTTAAAGCAGGTAAAGTCTCTGAAATTTTTATAAGTGGTTCTGTTGCAGTTAAAACTTGTTCTGTTGTGTTTAATACCTTGTCTACATCAATATTTCTTTTATTCAAATAAGGTACTAACCCAAATATACCTCCGATTACACCAACTAATACTCCACCTATAGCTACAATATCATTTACACTAATCATATCATTTTCCTCCACTTTAAATATATCAACGCCCCACTTTTAAAGTATTCATCAAACTTCTAATTTGTTCATGTAGGTTTTCTATTTTTAATATCAATGAATCTTACTTAGCGGGAATTTGTTTCTCCCACTAAGTTTAGATGAATTATCTAGGGGCGTAGCTGCTGTTAGCTCCCACTTTGATAGAAAAGCAGGTATCCCAAATCTATGATTTAGTGATAATCGCTTTCACAGAGTGCGTGGGAGTGTTACAGTAGGTAGCCATCAGATAAAAAGATCTGTAAAACACTCAATATAGCTTAGTGTGAATTCAGTGAAAAATTTTAGTATTATATTTTCTATATTGTAAATAATATTAATCAAAGTAGATGATAAGGGAGGAATTGATATATGAATTCACAAGCAAGGGATAATATTCATAAAGTAAAAGAATCATTGAAAAGTGCTCAGCAAGGTTTGCAAATGGCTGCAAATGAAGTGGAAAATTCTAATATTAAAAATCAAATAAATACTCAGTTAAACCAAGTTTCTACTTGTCTTGACGAATGTGAAAAAATAGCTTCTGGACTAAGTCAGTACAAAAACTACCATCCATAAAAAACATTGCATAACACAAAACATTAAAGCCATCAATTTGTTAATAATTGGTGGCGCCTAATCAAAATCTACTAATACAAAATTTTAATAGAAACTTTAAATTCTATTCTTCATTAAATTTCATTAATTCTTCATTAAATTTATCTTTCTCATCATAAAATAATCCATGTCCACTATATTTAAATGGTATGAGTTTTGAATTTCTAATACATTTATTTTGTATTTCTCCCAATTCAAAAGGTACAACTTTATCGTGAATTCCATGTAATATTAATGTTGGAACACTTATTGAGGATAAATCATTAAACAGTTCTTCTCGTATCCATGTATTAGCTACTGCAATAGTTGACCAACTTGCTGCCTGTAATCCCAAACTTAAGAACCAATCAGCAAAAGGTTTAGTTATATGCTGAAAAAAGAATATATCACCAAAATCACTTAACATTTTGGGTCTATCATTATATGTTTGATTAATAATACTAGTTACAGTTTTCTTATCAAGTCCATATGGAAAATTGGGACGTTTAATAAGACTAGGAGCTGCTGCTGCAAAGTTCATAAGTTTTGATACACCGTATTCTTTATACCTTGACATATACCTAACAGCAATGGCTCCTCCTGTAGAATGACCTGCTAGCGTAAAATTTTTCAGTTTTAAAGCTTCCACCACTTTTCTAACATCATCTGCCAGCGTATTATAATCATACCCTATAAATGTTTTATCAGATTTACCAAATCCTCTTTGATCTATGCCAATACATCTATATCCATGTTTAGGAAGTACATTAAATTGATATTCAAATAAATTATGATTTCCAGGCCAACCATGTAAAAACACTATGGTTTTATTTCCATTAGGATTAATATCCTCCACATAAACTTTCACCCAAGGTTCCACTTCAACATAATAGCCCACTAAAATTCCTCCGATATTTAATATTTACCCCTATATATTATTCCGGCAAATATAATCTTGTGAGCATCTAGTTTAACTTAATATAAACTTTCTATTACTTTTTTCGCATTTTCCATTTTTTCATATGTATTTTCTAATATATGTTTTTCTAGCATTTCATAAAACAAAATACCCATCCCATTATTTCTTTTATGTCTATTTTCATATTCATTATTTAAATTCCTATAAAATTCATCATTAGATTTGATAATTGGATATACTCTCATTTTATCACCCCTAATTATATATTCGAAACATATGTTAAATGTCTAATATATATTGAAAGCTCAAATGATATATTTGTATGTCCATCAAAAGTAATCATTTCATGATTAGGTTCAGATATTACTTCAATTACACAATCTCTATTTAATTTGTTATGTTCCAGTTTTATTTCTTCTACTTTATTTTCTATATCTTCTAATTTATTTGCAGTATAAGTTATGATAGAATTAGGAAAATTATACACCTTACTCACCCTTTCAAATAATTGTTTTTATTTTTGTTAAGGTTATTTCCTATGTATTTTCATATATATATACGAAACACGCATCACTTTTTAGGGTATCATTAATAAAATCTTTTTTATTATGCAAAATAGGCATCCTAGATTGAGGTGACCCCTAAAAGTTAGACTTTATTAGCGAGACAGTTTCGGCTGCCTCGCTAATTTATGCAGCCAAGAGGCTGAGTCTGTATTCAACAGGACTCATCCATCCTAGTTTCTCTTTGATTCTAC